>CAJWZU010000033.1 GCA_913050115.1 uncultured Cellvibrionales bacterium | reverse complement strand
CGCTATAACAATACGCTTCACCCGACCTCATTCTGCTGCTTTAATTTTGTGCAAAAGTCGCACAAAACCAAAGCAGCGGCATTCGGCAGGTGAGCTTGGCGTTATGTGTGTCACGGAATGAATCTACATGAATGCTGATAATTACATTGTATGGATGATTATACCTCTGTTGTTCATTGCTTGTTTTAAGCTGATGTTCAAATTAATTAATAAGGAGTCGGATCGTAGGGCGAAAGCATTAAGATCTATAAATGAGTATAAATTCCCCAGTACTATAAAGAATAATCTTGAGATTAAGTATTGCCATCTTAGTTCTGTAGAGCTTGATTTAATAATGTCAGGCTTAAAGCAATTTCTTTATGCTTGCGTTATTTCAAAGAAAAACACTGTAGGTATGCCATCCAAGTCCGTGGATTTTGCTTGGCATGAATTTATCTTATGTACAAGAGAGTATGCTAATTTTTGTAAAAAAAATATTGGCTGGTTTATTCATCATACCCCATCTGGAAACTCAGCCGACAAAACGGCTCAACTTAGAATTACTAAAAGGATATGGGCTTCTTGCTGTTTGATTGAAAATATTGACCATAGAAAACCCGATCGTCTGCCACTTCTATTTTTATTAGACTCGGATCTTAATATTGACGGGGGATTAGTGTTTACCACAGACATACATCCGGGTAACCGGTGTGGACCAGAAGCAGAATGTATATCTGAATTGTCAGACTCTGTCGGGTCCTGTTCTAGTTGCGGCGGTGGAGATTAGCAATGCACATAACAAAAGCAGTAAATCGGAACGGTTTAAGCTGGTTTCGCTTCGCTGCACCAACTAAAGCCGTCCGTTTCTGCGGGCGTTACATGCCTGCATCTATCTGAGATCACGCAATAATCATAGAATTGACTATAGTATTAATAGTGATACTATATGCGTCATGGCAAAGTTTCTAGAAATCCTCGAATTAATGAGGAATAATCCCAAAGGCATACGATTCAATGACTTATGTAAAGTCTGCGATGAGTATTTCGGTGATCCTCGTCAGTCTGGTTCTAGTCATAGAGTTTATAAAACTCCATGGCAAGGCGATCCACGCGTCAATATCCAGAACTCCAAAGGTAAAGCTAAGCCCTATCAAATCAAACAAGTGCTACAAGCAATTGACCGTCTGGAGGTGCAAAATGACTGATTTAACCAATCGATATACTTACCGAGTTACTTGGTCCGAAGATGATCAAGAGCATGTTGGTTTATGTACTGAGTTCCCGAGCTTAAGCTGGCTTGAAGATACACCAGAAGCAGCATTATCTGGCATTCGTAATTTAGTACGTGAATGCATTGAAGATATGTTGACTCAAGATGAAGAAATCCCAGACCCTCTTTCTGCAAAAAAATATAGTGGTAAGTTTATGGTTCGGATTACGCCAGATGCACATAGAATGTTAGCAATTCAAGCAGCAGAGCATGGTGTAAGTTTAAACCGTCTTGTTTCAAGTAAACTCAACTAAATAGTCTGCATGTAACAAGGCAAGTTAATCTGACAGTATTCTGCTGCTTTGGTTTTGTGCAAAGGTCGCACAAAATCCAAAACAGCGCCATCCGGCAAATGAGCTAGGCGTTATGTGTAGCTCTGTTTAAATCGCACAGCCATCATACTGGGAAAGGGGTATATGTTAGATTTTTTAAAAGACATTCTCAAAATTGCTCTTGACGCAATAATAAAACTTGTGGCATTTTTCGCAGTTGGTACTGGCGGTGCAGCTTTAGTTTGTTGGTACTACGGTATCCCTTTAGGTTTTTCAATATTAGGCGGCATTTTGGTTTTAGGCGTTGCTTTAGCGCTAATATCTGATAATACATGGTGGTAATATTTAGCGACTCAGATATTACGAAATATCAGATCAAAAAACACATAACTATTTGTTTGGGGTTAGAGTAAAAACTCCAATTCACACAGCATAGAACAGGCCAGCTTTGGTCTGTTCAGCTAAGCTTGGTGGGTCGCACGTTCAAGGATGAACCGTTATGGCCCGTAAGCCTCGCCTCAATCCCGTCGGTATACCTCAGCATATTATTCAGCGCGGCAATAACCGTCAGGCCTGCTTTGCCTCGCAATATTTGGGATCAGAGTAAAAATTCCATACGCCAGAACTCATCCGGCAGAGTGCGATATAGATCAGTCTAGTACGCCATTGGCGTATATTTATGTTGCGGAGGTACGCCAATGGCGTATAATTATTGCTATGGTTATTGTTGAAACACCGATATTTACTAGGCTCATCAAAGAGTTGATGAGCGATGATGAGTACAAAGAGCTGCAAGAAGCGCTGATCAGTCGCCCCGATGTGGGGGATTTGATACAGGGTTCGGGTGGTTTGAGGAAAGTTAGATGGAGCCTGGAAGGCCGCGGTAAAAGTGGCGGTGTCAGGGCTATTTACTACTGGGTTACCAATGATGAGCATATTCGAATGGTTTATGTGTATCCCAAAGGTAAGCAGGAAAACCTGACCAAAGATCAGATTAAACAATTACGAATAATCGTAGAGAGGTGGTAGTCATGGAAAAGGGCATGTTTGATGAGCTGATGAGCAGCGTCCAGGAAATGGACGCTATCGTAAAAGAGAAAAAGCAGGCGTCTCGCACGTTTGAATATCCGGAGCCAGAAGTAAAAGCAATTCGTGAACGCATGGGGTTTTCCCAAGATAAGTTCGCAATGATTCTTGGTGTGAGTAAGCGTACTGTTGAGAATTGGGAGCAAGGTCGCCGCCATCCAACGGGGGCTGCACGTTCACTATTGCGGATTGTTGAGGCTGACCCTCAGCATGCTTTGAGAGCGCTGAACGGTTAAATGTTTTCCGCAAGATATTTGGGGTCAGAGTAAAAACTCTAATGTTACTGACTATATAATAAATGGTCAGGCTTGCTGTGCCGAGCCTGTTACTATCATTATTTTTGTGATGCCATACATCTTCGCCTAATATTGCTTTCTGCCTTCCTTGAACTGAGTGCCTCCAGTGTTACCTATTTCATCATTCTTACCCAAAATTCATGACTTGCTAGCTTCCGGCTCTAATCTTGTTTTACAGGCGGCTCCTGGAGCGGGAAAATCTACCGCACTGCCTATGAGCCTGCTTGATTCGCCGTGGCTGGATGGCAAGAAGATACTGATGCTTGAGCCTCGGCGTGTGGCGGCCAAATCTATAGCGCATTATTTAGCGAGCCAGCTAGGAGAGAAGGTTGGCGGCCGTATCGGATATCAGGTTAAGAATGACCGCAAAGTATCAAAAGAAACCGTTCTGGAGATAGTGACTGAGGGTATTCTTACTAGACGGCTTCAAAATGACTCTGAACTGTCTGACATCGCTCTAGTTATATTTGATGAGTTTCATGAGCGGTCCATTCACGCAGACTTATCGCTGATGCTGTGCCTTGAGGTGCAGCAGGTACTTCGCGAAGATCTAAAGTTGTTGGTAATGTCTGCCACTATCGATACCGGGCTGGTATCAAGATATATGGGCAATGCTGATGTAGTTGAGTGCCCAGGAAGGGTTTTCCCTGTGTCGGTAGATCATGTCAGCCCCAGTAATAACAAAGAGCCTTTGAGTCATCAGGTGGTTAGCGTATTGCGTGGTGTTCTTGCGCCTGAGAATACAGGGGATACACTGGTTTTTCTTCCTGGCCAAGCTGAGATACGAAAATGCTTAACGGCATCTAGAGCAGCATTTTCTGAGGGATCTTCTTTAATTTTTTTGCCGCTTTATGGTGGGTTATCAATCTCGCAGCAAGAGCAGGCCCTTGTGCCAGACCCCGATGGCAGGAGGCGGGTGGTGTTTACTACGAACCTTGCTGAGACAAGCTTGACGATTGAGGGGGTCACCTGTGTCGTTGATAGTGGTCTAGAGAGAGTGAGCGTCTACGACCCTAAGAGCTGTATGTCACGGCTTGAAACCACATACATATCTAAGGCCTCTGCCGAGCAAAGGAAAGGTCGCGCGGGCCGTACTAGGCCTGGCCATTGTATTCGGTTATGGGGAGAGCAAAAGCAGAGAGAGCTTAGGGAGTTTCAAGGTGAAGAAATTCTCACTGTTGATTTGACCGGCTTCCTGCTCGAACTGCTTGTTTGGGGGGCAGGCGACTACGCTGAAATTAACTGGCTGACAGCGCCGCCTCGGCCACACTTTGAGTCAGCCAGGCAAACTTTACTATTGCTGGGGCTTATTGATGCCGATGGTGGTGTTACAGCATTGGGCCGAAAGACAGCGGGTATGGGGCTGCCGCCTAGATTGGCGACAATGCTTTTACAGGCTAAAGATAAGATTGATAAAGGAATTGCCTGTGAATTGGCGGCTTTACTCGCCGATAGGGATATTTTCTATCGTAGTAACGGTGTTGATATCGTTGAGCGTTTACTTGCGTTGCAAGAGTATAAACTCAATAGAAATGCAGCTTTGAATGCATTTCCCTTAAATCGATCGTCTGTAGAGCAGGTGATTGCTAGTGCGGGCTCTCTGGGTCGGGTGGCAAGAATTGATAAGCATCGCGGTTCATATTCACTGGTGCAATTGCAGGATTCAATTGGCAGGTTGCTACTGAGCGCTTATCCGGATCGCTTGGCCAAAAGACGTTCTTCTAGCTGCGGTCGTTACCAGCTAGCAAATGGTAGGGGGGTGTTTCTGTTCGACGATGATCCTTTGTATGGACAGGAATGGTTGGTTGTTGCTGATTGCGATGCTCAAAAGAAAGATGGGCGTATTTACAGCGCCGCACCTATACCGTATGAGTCGATGGTAGATTGTCTGGGTGACCTCATTGGTGAAGAGGATCACTACTCGTATGACAGCAAGAAGCAAAAGATAACGGGTAGATGTGTTACTGCGTATGGCTCGATTACCATTAAGTCGACAGTTTTGTCGAAAATACCGAGTGAAAGGTTTCAAGATTGCTTGCTACAAATACTCAAGGATGAAGGGTTGGGTGTCCTTAACTGGAGTGATCGGTGCGATAGCTGGTTGACTAGAGCTCAGTGGCTAGGAGCCAATCTTGATGGCTTTCCTAGCATTTCCAAGCAGGGCCTTGTTAACTCTGTGGGTGAGTGGTTGATGCCCTATTTGGTTGGCGTTAAATCAATGGCTGATCTCAGAAAAGTTAATGTATACGAGCTTCTGGTTTGCACCTTGTCATGGGAAGAGCAGAAAGTATTGGACAGAGAGGCTCCGCTAGACTATCAAACGCCGAGTAACAAGAAGGTCTCTATTCTTTATGGTGGCCAGCAAGGCCCAACAGTGTCAGTCCGCCTGCAAGAGATGTTCGGTGAAGTTGACTCGCCACTGATTGCAGGAGGCAATGTTCCTATTAGGTTTGAGTTGTTATCACCAGCTCGTAGGCCTATTCAGACAACCAGTGATTTGGGAGGTTTCTGGAGATCCTCCTATTTTGAGCTTGCCAAAGATATGCGGGGGAGGTACCCCAAGCATCGATGGCCGGAAGAGCCGTTACTGGAGAAGCCTGGGCGTTCAATGAAGCCTCGGTAACGCGGTGAGTTTGCGTTTAGTTCTGGGTTTTCACAGTATCTTCATCTTGATGTATTAGTCATTGATCACGCTCTTTCTGTTGAGGGTTAGTCAATAAATGTCAATGGTAGCCTTTAAGGTGACACTAAAGTGTCAATATTAATGTGAAATATAAAGTGTCAATCTTGTTTCGGGTCATTCCCTTGGGGTCTTGCTATTAATGGTCTGTGGGCATGTCAATCATTGGTCGTATATGTGATGCACGCCATTTTTGGCCCGATAATCCATCGGAATGCGCAACAACCCATCGTGTGAAGCATCCGAAGCGACGGTAAGCAGAGTGGTCTGCTCTTAGCCTAGCCAATTGAAATGGACAGAACTCGGCGAGTGAAACGCCTGAAACGGCGCTAGGGTACTATTAACGGCTCTGCTGCGAGCCCTAATGCGTCAGCTGCTTTAAAGTGGTAAAGCACGCATTGTGCCTTTAGCGTCTAATCTTGACGCTGGCGCTCTGACTTGTGCCCGCGTCAATGCGCCAAGCATCACTTAAAGCGGCCCCTCGCTCAACGCAAATAAACGTGGTGCTGGCCTCGGCCCCCAAATCGTTCATGCTGCTGGCAAGTTTGCAACCAGGATTCCAGACAATGGCCGTGGGGCAGTGGTCGCCAGTAATGCTAATAGCGGGTGCGGTGTTGATCGTCTGAATGTCTGGCACTTGCGAGTAAACCCGATCTACTTCGCCATTAAAGTAAATGGGGCCGACTTGCGTTTTGTTGCTGAGGCTGCCGACGGTATCTAGGTATCGACACTGGTCCAAGCCATCCACACTGACGCTATTAATATCAGTGACCGGCAAGTAGCTGTGTAAGGCCCAGCTAACAGGCATAGTGGCATCACTTAAATTATCGACTTTAAAATAAATGTCGATATTTTGGCCTAGATTAAATTCAAGTGTAGCTTCAAATTCGTGGGGAAATAAGGTCAAGCTCTGTGCACTACTGTTGAATTTGAAACTCAGCAATAGTTCGCCATTTTTTTTATTTACCGCACGATCCAGTTGCCAGTCGTGATCGCGGACAAAGCCGTGATTGGGTTTGTTATTATCGCTCGGATGAGCACCAAACCAAGGAAAACATACGGGTATGCCGCCGCGCACAGCTTTCCCTTTTTTATAGACCGCTTTAGGGCTGCACCATACGAGTGATAAGGCATCTGTCTTTCGTTCGAAGTTAAGCAGTTGTGCGCCTTGCATCGCAATAGTTGCCTGGCACTGTGGGGTGTCAATAACCAGCATGGGAAGCACTTCATCGCTTGCGAATAAAGTGCGGCTGTCGCTTAAGCTTAGACCGTCGATATGTTTTATGACCGCTTCGATGGCGTGGGTGTCGGCAGTATCAAACATGGGCATCTTCAGGCTGAGAGCAACAGACGTCCTGTCTTAGTTGTTCTATTGTTAAATTCGAAAAACGCGCGAGTTTAACGCCTGAGGCTAGTAACCACAATGTTTTCTGGGTATGTTCAATGGCTATTATTCTAGAGGTCTAACGCTAAAGCTTTTGATCTCACTGTGATCTTTGAATCTATGGCTCAGCCGGTTAAATATATGGTTGTTGAACGTGCTTACTGTCAGATTAATTTCAAGTGTGTCGCTATCGTTTTTTAAATGGTAGGCAATGTTGCTGCATTGCAGGCCCTCGGATTCTATTTGTTGCAGCAGTATTTGCTCTGGATTTTCGCCTTTGTTGCTTAGCACTATACCTAGGCGAGCATAATGTCTGGCCGGCATGTTGGATTCAACCACCCGAAATAGTGACAATGTACCCAGTGTAATCAGGCCGGCCAGCGCTCCTACCCAGAAAAACCCCGCGCCAATAATGATACCAATGGCGGAGGTGATCCAAATAGAGGCCGCCGTGGTTAAGCCGCGAACAATGTGGCGCTCTTGGATGATGACGCCGGCACCAAGAAATCCGATACCCGTCATTATGCCCTGCGCCATGCGGCTGGGGTCGATACGAACGCTATCCATATGTTCAGCCGGTACCATTAACCACTGGTATTGCACCAGTACCATCAGTAATGCAGATGCCATACAAACTAGTATATGAGTCCTAAAGCCAGCAGGGCGGCCATGATAGGCGCGCTCGAGACCAATTATTCCGCCGGCGGCGGCGGCGGCAAAGAGTCTGTAACATGCAGCAATGAGTGCATCTTCCATAAAAACCTTTATTCAGTAGCAATCTTTAACAGCGTACCTATTAAATATAGCCGTAAGCTCCCCAATCGCGCGATTACAGGTGAAATTTTTCGCTAATACTCGTATTATGCGCGCCCTTAAATTTAGCAATCGAATACATTTAGGTAGCGTGCATGACATTTGTAATTGGCCAGCGATGGGTTAGTAATACTGAGTCTGAATTGGGCTTAGGTGTGGTGATGGAATTTGAAGGTCGCCGCGTCACCTTGAGCTTTCCCGCTGCAGGCGAACATCGCACCTATGCGACTGATAACGCACCTGTAACTCGAGTTCAATATCAGGTGGGTGACAAGGTTTCAAACCTTGATGAAATCGAAATATGTATTGAATCCTTAACTGAGGATGAGGGCCTTATTACCTATTCGGGTAAAACTGAGTGCGGTGAGAATTTGGTTCTCTGTGAAATTGAACTCGATTGTTTTGTGCATTTTAGTGCGCCCCAAGACCGTTTGTTTGCCGGTCAAATTGACAGTTTAAAGCGTTACAAAATGCGCTCACAGACCTTAAAGCATGAGGCGCGCCTGAGTCAGAGTACGGCTATTGGTTTACTGGGGCCGCGAGTGCAGCTGCTGCCGCATCAGTTGTTTATCGCTTCCGAAGTGGGACGTCGCTCAGCGCCAAGAGTACTGCTGGCCGATGAGGTCGGCTTAGGTAAAACAATTGAGGCAGGCATGATACTGCACCGTCAGTTAATCACCGGCCAGGCCAAGCGGGCGCTAATCGTGGTGCCAGATTCTCTGGTGCATCAATGGTTGGTGGAAATGCTGCGCCGTTTTAATTTATCGTTTACTTTGCTCGACGAGAGTCGTTGCGAGGCTATGGAAGCGGATGGCGGTGGTGTCGAAGAAGATGTGTTTGGTGAAGACACTGTCGGAGATGACGCCGACTTAGACCTCAGAGATGCCGCCGAACGCAACCCTTTTGAGAGCACCCAGTTGGTACTTTGCTCGCTTAACTTTATCAAGTCTGAAACACGCCTGATTCAAGCAGCGGCGGCTGGCTGGGATTTGCTGCTAGTCGATGAAGCCCACCATCTTACATGGACCGAAGAAGAGCCCAGTGTTGAATACGAGGCGATTGAGACCCTGGCACAGCACTGTGCGGGAGTCTTGTTATTAACAGCAACGCCTGAACAATTGGGTGTCGAGGGTCACTTTGCTCGGCTGCGGTTGCTCGATCCCGATCGCTATTTTGACTTAACAGCGTTTGTCGAAGAGGAGAGACAATACTTACCGGTCAATGATTTAGTACAGAGTATGATGGCTTCTATTGATGGGGCCGACAGCAGCTTCTCTGCCCAGCAACTGTTGCAATTAGCAGGCTATTTCTCCGTTGATCAGGTTGATGGCTGGGCCTCAATAAGCTCTAACGATGCGCTTGTAACGGCAGTGGCCGACGTGACTCATCAACTGCTGGACCGTCACGGCACTGGCCGAGTGCTGTTTCGTAATACACGCTCTAACGTTAAGGGGTTTCCGGCCCGCCTCCTGATTGAACACCCATTGCCCTCTACTGATGTTGTTGATGAGCAAGATTTAAATGTGCCATTGCAGGAACTGCTACTGCCAGAGCGACAGTTTGGTGGCGACTGGGTACAGCAAGACACCCGTGTTAGCTGGCTCTGTGATTTCTTGAAAAAAGATCGTCGCCGCAAAGTGTTGCTGATTTGCTCCGAAGCGGACACTGCTGAAGATCTTGAACATTATCTGAACTTGCGTACCGGTACTCGATCCGCTGTCTTTCATGAGCGCATGAGCTTGCTGGAACGAGATCGTGCCGCCGCTTACTTTGCCGATGTCGAAGAGGGTGCGCAAATTCTAGTTTGCTCAGAAATTGGCAGCGAAGGCCGAAACTTTCAGTTTGCTCAGCATTTGGTTATGTTTGATTTACCACTAAATCCAGACTTGCTTGAGCAGCGTATCGGCCGCCTTGACCGTATTGGGCAGACATCAGACGTGTTTATCCATGTGCCTTATTATGAGGGCTCAGCCAGCGCTAAATTACTGCAATGGTTGAATGAGGGTATTAACGCCTTCGCTCAAGCGTCGGCGGCGGGTATGGCAATAAAGGCTGAGTTCTCCGAATTACTAGAAGCTTGTCTGCGTGGCGCTGGTAATGATTTTGACAGGTTGTTGCTGGATACTCGCGTCCGCTTCGATATTTTACAGAGCCAGTTACAGCAGGGGCGCGATCAGCTGCTGGAGTTGAACTCCTGCAATCTTGACGCGGCCAAAACTGTGATTGATTCGGTTACCAATGCCGCTGATGAGCTGGCGCTGCGTGATTATATGGAATTGGCCTTTGATGTCTTTGGCGTTGAGCAAGATGTTCACAGCGACACCAGTGTGGTTCTGCATCCGAGCGATCACATGCCGTTCCACGATTTTCCTGGTCTGCCCGATACGGGATTAACGGCCACCTTTGAGCGCGACACAGCGCTGGCGCGTGACGATATCCACTACCTAACTTGGGA
This sequence comes from uncultured Cellvibrionales bacterium, assembly GCA_913050115.1. Lineage (GTDB taxonomy): Bacteria > Pseudomonadota > Gammaproteobacteria > Pseudomonadales > Cellvibrionaceae > UBA1124. The sequence goes on along the minus strand of CAJWZU010000033.1, from coordinate 21,562 downwards.
ACACCCTATGGTGCGTGGTGTGATGGACTCTGTGGTCAGCACCGAACTCGGTAATACCGCGGTTGCTACAGTAAAACTGGGCCCACTAAAACCAGGAACCCTTTTGCTGGAAGCTAATTTTCGCCTCAGCTGCCCTGCGCCGCAGCAGTTACAGTTGTTTCGCTATCTGCCTTCATTAACGCTGCGCAATCTACTCGATAGTAGTGATCGAGACCTCAGTAAGGCACTACCCGCGGACAAACTGGATCAGTTATTGCAAAAGGTGCCTCGTCAAACCGCGCAGGGTCTAATTCGTCATGCTAGACCGCAGCTGCAAATCATGCTGACTAAGGTCGAGGCGATTGAGCAACAGCGACTACCGGCGATAATTCAGGAGGCAATCGCTGCAATGTCCAAACAGCAAAATCAAGAGCTGCAACGTTTACGTGAGCTAGCTAAGATTAATCCAAATATTCGTCAACAAGAAATCGATTGGTTGGTAGAAGAAACCACCATGCTGGCGGAATACATTAATAAGGCTCAACTGCGATTAGATTCAGTTAGGGTTATTGTAGCGACTTAATGTAGCGACTTAATGTGGCGATTTAATTAGAGTCGCTTTTTTCTTTTAGATATACCCAAGGGGTTTCAATGTTTGTATTTTCAGCGAATGCCAAAGCTCGTGAGGCTAAAGATGGTATCGAGGTCGGCGAGCAAGTGCCGTTTATTGTCTATATCAATTTTCAGGATATGTTTGGTGCTGAACAGCTGTGTAAAGTCTACTTAATGCGCTCGGGTTTTACTGAAGTTGAAATTGAACATCGAAAAATGATTGCGCCAAAGCTGCTAAAAGATAAACGCGTGGTGCAGGCTGATAAAGCAATGAAGGAAGCGCTCGATAGTGGTTACATGATTCAAATGTTTGAGGCTTGATTTACCGTGCTTGATTAATAAATATGCACACTATTAAGTTTTTCTAAACACAAAAAAAGCCGCTCATTGAGCGGCCTTTTTTTGATCAGCTAAACCCTTGCAAGTTTAGTCTTCGCGCTTCTTGAAAGTACGTTTCTTCTTGAAATCACCGCGTGGTTTTTTCTTGAAGTCGGCGCCGCGTTTAGGAGCTTCGCCTTTACTGTCGCTCTCTTGTGCCAAGGTGATGTTGATCTTTTGGCCGCGAACGCGAACGTTGCGCAGAGTCTGAAACATCTCTTTTGGCATGCCTTCAGGTAAATCAACCGTTGAGAAGCTGTCGTTAAGTTTGATATGGCCGATATTTTTGCTGTCAATATTGGCTTCGTTAGCGATAGCACCAACGATGTCGCCAGGACGACACTCGTGCTCGCGACCCACTTCAATGCGATAGCGCTGCATGCCTGACTCAACTTCGCTGCTACGATTGCGTCCGCCACGCTCGCCGCCACGTTCACCGCCGCGTTCACCGCGATTGCCACGTTCAGGTCGGTCGCTGCGAGAACTGCGATCATCGCGCTCGTTGTATGCCTTTACATTTTTGAACTCAACCTGCAGCGGGCGCTCTTTCTGTGCCAACAATGCCAGTGCCGAAGCGATTTGCTCAGGACTAACGTTGTGATCGTGACTGAAGCTGGCCAGCATTTCGTCAAAGAACTCAAGTTCTTTCGTTTTGGCGATAGTATCGAGCAGGGTCTGTTTGAACTGATCAGTACGCTGCTGAGTTACCATCTCACCGCTAGGCAATTCCATACGGCTAAGCTTCTGCTTAGTCGAATTCTCAATGGTATGAAGCAGGCGCTTTTCGCGCGGCGCTACAAACAAGATTGCTGTACCACTGCGACCAGCGCGACCGGTACGGCCGATACGGTGCACATAGGCCTCGGAATCGTAGGGAATATCGTAGTTCAGAACATGGCTAACGCGTACAACGTCGATACCACGAGCGGCTACATCAGTGGCAACAACAATATCGAGTTTGCCATTTTTCAGGCGCTCAATAGTGCGTTCGCGCAACTGTTGATTCATGTCGCCATTCAGAGCGGCGGCGGCATAGCCTCGTGCTTCTAGCTTTTCGGCCAGCTCAACCGTGGCATTTTTGGTGCGCACGAAGATAATCATGGCGTCGGTGTTTTCGACTTCAAGAATACGAGTTAGGGCATCCAGCTTGTTGGTGCCGCTTACCATCCAATAGCGCTGCTCGATATTCTCACCGGTGCGAGTCTCGCTAGCGATGGACACTTCTTTAGGGTCGCGCTGATAGCGCTTGGTTACCCGACGAATTTCTTTCGGCATGGTAGCGGAGAAAAGCGCTGTTTGACGCTCTTTTGGCGTATGCTCCAAAATCCATTCAACGTCGTCGATAAAGCCCATACGAAGCATTTCATCGGCTTCGTCCAATACCAGTGCTTTGAGGTTGGATATATCTAGGGTCTTGCGGCGCAAGTGGTCCATAACACGACCAGGAGTACCGACAATAACATGTACGCCGCGACGCAAACCGCGCAGCTGCGTATCAAAGCTCTGACCGCCATATATAGGCAGTACATGAAAGCCCTTCATGTGCTTGGCGTAGGTTTGAAAGGCTTCGGATACCTGAATGGCAAGTTCGCGGGTAGGTGCAAGCACAAGGATCTGAGGTGTTTTCAATTTCATGTCGACGCGCGTCAACAAAGGCAGGGCGAAGGCGGCGGTTTTACCGGTACCTGTTTGCGCCAGGCCTAAAAGATCATCACCGTTAAGCAGGTGTGGGATACTCTCTGCTTGAATCGGAGATGGTTGCTCATAGCCAACATCGGCAATAGCTTTTAAAACAGGCTCTGATAGAGCCAGATCCGTAAAACGGACAGTTTCAGTGGTCATAGATAACCTATGTCATGGTGTCACAGTGGGATAAAGACGCGAGTAGCGTCGCTATCCATTTAGCCTAGCAGGGGTTGTGCAGTTCGTATTGCTGCAGTAGAAAAGAACCCATTTTCGACCCACTGTATCCCTGCTTGATCTTATAAAAGCAAGATCAAGAGGTGAAAAACATCCAACACCGTGAAAAGTGTAGTGAAATTCCATTAAAATGTCGTTTCATCACTATCACTGAATGGCCGAAGGGGCGCTCGCCTGCAAAGCGGGCGCAGATTATAGAGGGTTTTAACGCCAAGTGATAGACTTGAACTTGCTTATAAAATCTTGGTGCGGGAGTTTAAATTTTGTCGAATTATATTTCAACCACGGCGTTAGCTAAAAAATTAGGCAAAGACTCGCGTGAACTGTTCACACTGCTCAGCAGTGGCGGCTGGATTGTTAAGGTCGATAAGCGCTGGCAATTGACCAACAAAGGGCGCTTTGAGGGTGGGGTGTTATTGGACCATCCAAAATATGGTGATTACGTTGCTTGGCCTGAGTGTGTGGTGAAACACCCTATTTTAATTGGCTTGCCAGCGGCGCCTTGGACTGCATCAAAGTTGTCGGCCAAACTCAGTTTACCGGCTCGACTGTTAAGCCTAGTCCTGTTGGACTTGGGGCTAGTGACTCGTGGCCCGAAAGGCTGGTTGGTGTCGGCAGCTGGGCGCGACTGCGGTGGAATGCAGTACCATACAGAGAAAACCGCTATCCCCTATGTCTGCTGGCCTGAGAGCATTCTGGATTACCAACCGCTGCAGAAAGCGGTCGGCGCTTTGACCATAGCCGGCCCTAGTATGAGCGGTCGCCAGCTAAGCTCATCCGAATTACAATTGCTTGAAAACTGGCTTTACCTCCATGCGCTGCACTACACGTGTGGTCGCCAGTTTGACATGGGAGCGAGTGATTTTTATTTTCCAAACTGCGCACTGCATTTACTTTATTGGCCGCAGCGAGAAGGCGCTGACCAAGTGGCTAAACGCCTGGCGCTAACAGATCACTTGCAAGGCAGGGCTATCCACTATATTGAGCTGCGATTTGAACACCCCATTACGGTCTCACATATTGATGACGTGTTGCCGGGAATACTGTTGCAGGCAGGTATTGCAGTTTATTAGACTGTCATTAACCAAACCCCCGTATGAATAACACAGGGACATCATTATTTTTATTCGGGTACGGTTGCCCAAACACTAAACTTTAAAAAGGAAAACTTAATGGCCAGTGTATTTAGCCAAATTATTGCCGGTGACATTCCCGGCCACTTTGTTTGGCAAGACGACTTGTGTGTCGCTTTTATGACCATTGCGCCTATCAGAAAAGGGCATGTTTTAGTGGTGCCCAGAGATGAGGTCGATCACTGGCATGACCTACCCGATGCCTTAGCGATGCATTTAATGTCTATCTCAAAAAAAATTGCCAAAGCTGTACAGGCGGCTTACCCCGCCAAGCGAGTTGGAATGATGATCGCCGGGCTTGAAGTGCCGCATACGCACATTCATTTGATGCCAATTGATACGATGGCTGACATGGATTTTGCGCAGGCAAGAATGACTGACCCGGATCAATTGAAGCTGGCCGCAAGCGCTATTAGCGCTAGAATCAAAGAGCTACTCTAGCTGGGTGCAAAATAAATGTGGTGTATCTTAGGTCTAATACACGGCCCATTAAAGCAGGTGTTACCGGCAATTAATGGTCGGTAAGCTGAAATCGGTGCGCTGTGTTGGCGAGTTTTATCGCGTCTGCGATTACCATTAAAGAACTGTTGAATAGCTACCAAACCATCAGCCCAGCGTTGAGCATACTGACTGCAGAGTCTAGCGCGGTGGCTTAACTGCTGCCCTTTAATGGGTTTTTTGAACAACAGCTGCGGGCATTTATTATCGGCGAATACCTTAATCGGCTTCTAATAAACGGATCTAGGCACTTGACGTTAAGTAGCGGCGAGCAGAGCGGGCTAACCTGCCTGATAAGGTTTTACTGGCAAGTAGGGACTGATCAACTCCATCGCGTTGTTGAACACTGCCTGCACATCAACCACCAGCCCTACTTTTAGGCGGCGCGAGAGCATAGTCACTGGAAACAAACACCTGTCGGTATCGAGCGCGCAAACAGCGCGGCTGCGGCCATATTCGTCCTCATAAACTTTCCAACTGAGCCCGCGGGTTTGCACCATTAAATTGCCAAGCACGGCGCCCATGGCTTGCAGGGTCTGTTTGTCGTCTTTGCCAATTAGGCCGCGATAAACCATACGCTGCAACAACTCGATATCACCCATATTACCGCGTACCGGCGTACCCAGGCGTTGTCGACCCAGCTCGTCAATAAGCTCGACCTGTGTTTTTAAATAGCGTTCATCGCTCCAGCCTGTATCGGTGATTTGGGGCCATTTTTGGCCACCATCAAATAAGCCTCCGTCCGCAAGTGCAGGCAGGCAAGTTAGAGTGATTAGAGCAAGAAAAATATGGCGCATTGGGTTCTCTATTAGCGGCTACCGATCAAAGATCTGACGGTGCAGTATATCAGTCAATGATTCGTAACGGCTCAGGGTATATATCGGCCAGTGATTTTGAGCGGCCTGAAGCTTCGACAATACGCACATGTTTACGATTAAGTTGACGCGCCTCAGGGACGCCACAGCTGTGCGCTATCAGGCCGACCCCATAAGTCATATTCTTTTGGTACTGCGCCACTCGCTCGCTCTTGTCTAATGGGTTTAGGCCACGCTGCAATTTTGGGTCGTGAGTAGTAATACCTGTTGGGCAGGTGTTTTTATGGCATTGCAGTGCTTGAATACAGCCCAGAGCAAACATAAAGCCGCGCGCACTGTTGATAAAGTCGGCGCCGTTTGCCAGTGCCCAAGCGACTTTTGATGGTGCTATTAATTTTCCCGAGGCAATAACTTTAACGCGCTGGCGCAAGCCGTGCTCAACCAATCGGTCAACAAGCCATGGCAGGCTCTCGGTGAGCCTGAGACCTACATAGTCAAGCAGGGGTTGTGGTGCGGCACCTGTGCCACCGTCGGCACTGTCGAGAGTAATAAAATCGGGTGCACTGTTGATGCCGCGAACTTTGATTAATTTAAATAAATCGATCAGCCACTCTTGATCGCCCAGTACGCATTTAAAACCGGTGGGTTTGCCGGTAACGCGTCGAATACGCTCAATCATGTTAAGTAGCTCTGCGCTAGAGCGTATGTCTGGGTGGCCATTGGGGCTAATAGAGGATTGCCCTGAATTAATGCCGCGAACATGAGCAATTTCATCACTAACCTTAGTGCCGGGCAACATGCCACCCTTGCCTGGCTTGGCGCCCTGACTGAGCTTTATTTCAAACATCTTCACCTGTTGGTGATTAGCGATAGCCTTAAGCTTGTGGTCGCAAAGGTTGCCATCTGTATCGCGCACACCATATTTAGCGGTGCCTATTTGAAACACTAGATCAGCGCCACTGTGTAAGTGATGCTCAGATACACCGCCTTCCCCTGTGTTGAGCCAGCAGCCAGCTTTGGCAGCGCCTTGTGATAGAGCTCTAATAGCAGGGGCAGATAGGGCACCATAGCTCATGGCCGATATATTAAACAGAGAGTTGGTCAGGTAAGGATGGCGACAGTTTTGTCCGACAGTTACCAGGGCAGCATCGACCGCATCTTCGCTTAGAGTCGGGAAGGCGGAGTTTAAAAATAACACTGTGCCGGTTGGGGTTAAATCGCGAGTTGAGCCAAAGGCGAGCGTGCGATCGACATTTTTCGCGGCGCGATAAACCCAACTGCGTTCAGCACGATTAAACGGGAGCTCTTCTCGGTCCATGGCAAAAAAATATTGCCTAAAAAAGCCGCCAAGATGCTCAAATAGATAACGAAAACGGCCGATAACAGGGTAATTACGACGAATGGCCTGCTTGCTTTGTGTAATATCAACTACGTACATGACTGCAATGGCGAGCAGTAGTACGCCTACGGTTAATACAAAAGTAACCGCCATTAGGCCTATTGCTTTGAAGACGAAGGTGTCAGATATGATGTTAATACTGTCGGTCATGGCAAGCTCGGCGTTTAAGGTAATTGTGGGGGGGACAAGATTACTGCTCTAAGAATTCGCCCGTTAGTCAATAAAAGTCCGATGCGGTAAATGCTCTGCTGGTAGCGTACACGGCGTTTGTTATCGAGGTTTTTGTTTACAGAGATTATAATGCAGCATGAATCAGTGCGTCACCTATCGTGAACGCCCAAACAAACAGGACAACTCGTCACTATGGCCATCGTCAATGCTCTGGTACATCGTTTAAACCGCGGCGCCGAGGGCGAGCCTTTACAGCTTAGTACAGGCTCAGAAGCTCTACCTGTGAACGGCAAAACTGAAGACTTACTGCGCGATTTAAAGAATTGTTATATAGGCAAGGCGGGTAAATCTTATGGCCAATTTTCACCTGAGTACGCAGATCATCCGTTCGGCAATTGGTTGCGAGAACACCTCGAAGGTAAAATCGGCTTTGCCTCGTTAAATGACAAGTTGCTGCAGCAGTTTAAATTAATACTGGAGGATTCTGCAGTTAGTTTGACCGGCCAGCTACTAGTGACCCACGAAAGCCTGGCTGACTCAGATCAGTTCTATATATTTTTTGTTGAGCACAACGAGGGCTTATATATAGATGGTGCACAGCAATTGGCCTTGAGTCAGTACATAGATGTATCCGGTGTGCGCTTAGCTGCCAAGGTCAATTTAACTGAGTGGCAACAGGGGACGGGGGATAAACACTATTTGTCAGTGCTGCGGGCTCGCGGCGACAAAGACTTAACTGAGGCATTTTATAAGGCGATCGGCTTTGCCGACAAATTAGACATCGCTCGCGAGACAACATGCTTTCTCGATGCTGTAGCTGCATACACTCGCGCACTGCCTGAGGAACAAGCACTTGAGACTCGCCACAAGGTAGTTGAGTATTGTACTGAGCAAGACAAGACCGGAGCCGCGGTGCAGTTTGAGCAATTGTCAGCGCATATAAGTGATGAGCAACCACAAGCTTTTTCAGAGTTTCTTGAAAAAAACCTGAAGTCACCAGAAAAAAAAGACGGTGACTCAATCGATTCAGAATCTGTGCGCACCGAGCTTATTCCTGATCGTAATCAATTGCGCCAGTTTGTCCGTATCAGTGGCCGCAGTGATGCGCTCAGTATGAGTTTCACTTCTGACTGCCTGGGAGACAGCATTGTTTATCACGCTGACTCTGATAGCCTAACTATTAACAATATTCCCGCCTCGCTAAAGGCTCGCTTGCTTAAACATATGCAGGGACAGTAAGCTATATAGGAATAACCTCAAGGATATGGAGAAAATTAAATGAAAGCTTTGAAAATCATACTGGGTCTAGTTGTAGCTGCGGCGATAATTGTCGCCGTTGTCGTTGTACTGGTAGTAAAAAATCTAGATGGCATTATTAAAACAGTGGTCGAAACGGTTGGCTCTGATGTTACCCAAGTGAGCGTAACGCTTGATGCTGTAAGTACCGAGTTACTTGCAGGCCGCATTGAGCTGCACAGCTTGGTGATTGACAACCCTGAGGGATTTGATGGCGCCTACTTGTTCGATATGGACCAAGTAGCCCTGCAGGTTGAACCTGCAACGCTCATCGGCAAAGTTATTGTGATTAATGAGGTCCTGATTGACGGGGCCAAAATAAGCGCAGAACTTAAAGGGCAAACAACTAATCTGCAGGCATTAGAAAAAAATATTGCTCAGTCAACATCGAGTTCAACGGCCAAACCGGCTGCTGAAACTACTCAGAATGACACAGAAGGCGCTGATGTCCTTTTAATGGTGGAGAAATTTAGCTTCATTAATAGTAACTTACAATTAAAGACAGACCAGTGGGGCGACCGCACTGTGAAGATGCCTAACATTCTCTTGAGTGACCTGGGTGATAAGCAGTCTGGCCTAACACCTGAGCAACTCACTCAGTTGGTCATTTCTCGCCTCAGTGAAAATGTCCAAACAGCTGTTGAAGACGAAGTGAAAAATATGGTCAAAGACAAAGCCAAAGAACAATTAAATAAAGAGCTTGATGAACGTCTTTCGGACAAAGAAAAAGGTCAGCTCGACCAATTAAAAGGTATGTTTGGTCAATAATTAGTACCAACGCAGAAAAATAAAAAGCCGCCCCCAGCGTTTAAACTGTCGCTGGGGGCGGCTTTTTTAATGGCAAAGCGATCATATCGACAGCCCTATGGTTGAGCTTAGCCACATAAGAATGGTATTGATAAGGGCCGAGTATTAACGGCGGTGATATACTCCCGTTATGCCTAATCCCTTCCCAGATGTTCAAAATCCGCCTCAAGCCAATGAAGCCCTAACGGTGCTTCGCAATACGTTTGGTTATGACAGTTTTCGCGACCCACAAGAGCAAATCATTAATATCATCGCTGGCGGCGGCGATGCCCTAGTACTTATGCCAACCGGTGGCGGTAAATCACTCTGCTATCAAATACCGGCTTTATTGCGGCACGGGGTTGGCGTGGTTATATCGCCCCTAATCGCCTTAATGCAAGATCAAGTAGACAGCCTGCGGCAACTTGGTATTCGCGCTAGTTATCTTAACTCTAGCCTCAATGCATCTGAGCAGCGAGGCGTTGAGCAGGCGCTAATGGCCGGCGAGCTAGATCTGCTCTACATTGCACCTGAACGTCTTATTCAACCAAACACCCTGTACCTTTTACAACAGCTGCCTATTTCTCTGTTTGCCATTGATGAGGCTCACTGCGTGTCTCAGTGGGGGCATGATTTTCGCTCCGACTATTTACGATTAAGCTTGCTGCACGAACAGTTTCCGCACGTACCTCGGATAGCATTGACGGCAACCGCGGATCAACGCACCCAGTCAGAAATTGCTCTGCGTTTACAGCTGCAGAATGCGCCGCACTTTGTCTGCGGCTTTGATCGCCCCAATATTCAGTACCGCATTGCTTTAAAGCAAAACCCCAAAACCCAGTTGCTGCGTTTTTTACGCAATGAGCATCAAGAGGATGCCGGTATAGTCTACTGCCTGTCGCGTAAAAAAGTAGAAGATACTGCCGCGTGGCTCACTCGGGAAGGCTTTAATGCATGGCCTTATCATGCCGGCTTACCCGCGGCAGAACGACAGCGTAATCAAGAGCGTTTTTTAAGAGATGACAGTGTCATTATTGTTGCCACTATCGCCTTTGGCATGGGCATAGATAAACCCGATGTACGTTTTGTTGCGCACCTAGATTTACCTAAAAGCCTTGAAGCTTACTATCAAGAAACCGGTCGTGCTGGTCGCGATGGCAATCCGTCTACCGCGTGGATGGTTTACGGCATTGCCGACGTTATTAAATTGCGCCAGATGTTGGAGCAATCACCGGCAGCGGAGGAGCATAAACGAGTTGAGCGGCACAAACTCGATGCCATGCTTGGCCTTTGTGAAATCACCAGTTGTCGGCGTCAGGCCCTGTTGCACTATTTTGATGAGGTCTATCCCGATCGCTGTGAAAATTGTGACTCTTGCCTGAATCCGGCAGAGACATGGGAGGCCACCGACGCGGTTCGCAAGGCGCTGAGTTGTGTGCACCGTAGTGGCCAACGCTTTGGGGTGAATCATTTAGTTGATGTGCTAATGGGTAAAAATGGACCCAAGATCGAGCAGCATGGCCATCAGCAGTTGAGCACTTTTGGTATCGGTGCCGACCTTGATGCCACTCGCTGGAAATCAGTTTATCGGCAGTTAGTGGCGCGCGGCTTATTAACCGTTGATATGAATGGCTATGGTGCCCTGCTGTTAGCAGAGCCCTGTCGCCCAGTGCTCAAGGGTGAGCAGAAAATATCTCTGCGTAAAGACGTTGCTGAAGTGTCGCTACGCAAAAAAGGTTCAGCTGCGGCTAAGTTAGCGGGCGGTGACCAAGCGCTATGGCAAATATTGCGTTTGCTGCGAAAAAGTCTGGCAGAGGAACATTCTTTGGCGCCTTACATGGTGTTTCATGACGCCACATTAATGGAAATGATAAATAACCGGCCGCAAACCCTTGAGCAATTAAATCGAATTAACGGCGTCGGTGCTACCAAGTTGGAGCATTATGGTGAAGCTTTTCTCGCGGCTATTGCTGATTATGAGGCTGAAGAAAATAGCGGCGGCTATGACGCCTTAACTGCAACTCAGCATGAGACTTTGGCGCTATGTAAGGCGGGTATGAGTACCGCTATGATCGCGATACAGCGCGGTATTAGTGAAAGCACCGTATACAGCCACCTATCAGAATCTATAGCCTCCAAAAGTCTATCACTGAAGGACGTAATCGAATTAGATGAATCAGAAATCACAGCGATAAAGTCGGCAATATTTGACTGCGACCAAAGTGAGGAAGTGTTTCGCTTTAAGCCAGTGTTTGATGCCTTTGATGGTACATATGATTATGGTGTTTTGCGCTGTGTGCGCGCACATGTGTTGGCAAATGGCGTAGGTGCATCTTAATGACGAGTTTTTCGGTAATTTATGATTGTACGGATTTTGTTGTGGTTGATAAATCCGCTGGGGTCGACTTTCACGATTGTGACGGCCTTGCAGGGCTCTTCTCTCAGGTGAAGAGCTCGCTCGGCTTAACTGAATTTTATCCCGTTCATCGCCTTGATAAAGTGACATCCGGTTTGGTGGTTTTTGCTAAGACGGCGGCTGTAAATAAAGCGCTATGTCAGCAGTTTTTTGAGCGCACGACGGAAAAGTATTATGTAGCTATTGCCGCTGGAAAACCCAAAAAAAAACAGGGTGCTGTGATTGGTGATATGGCTCGAAGTCGTCGCAGTTCTTGGGTGTTATTAAAAACCAAAAACAACCCCGCGTTGACTCAATTTTTTAGCTATTCTCTAATCCCCGGCCTGCGAATGTATTTGTTAAAGCCAGCAACGGGTAAAACTCATCAGTTGCGAGTGGCTTTAAAAAGTGTGGCCGCGCCAATTCTGGGCGATAAAATTTATTCTGGTGCTAATACTTACAAAATTGAAGAGCAAAACCATACGGCCGACAGAACGTATCTCCATGCATACTCGCTGGGCTTCACTCTTTTTGGTCGCGATTATCGATTTGTCTGTAAACCCTCGCAGGGTGAATTATTTGTTCAAGCTAATGATTTGCTCGCCCGCCTTGAGGAACCTTGGTGCCTGCCCTGGCCGAATCTGGATACTCGGGGTTGAGTCTATTACGTCGCTGGATGCTAGTCGTGCTGGTGTTTTTGCCCTTGTTTGGATTTGTTCTTAAAACTCATACCCCTCCCGTAGTCAGTCATGTTATTAAGCGCCCTCAATTAATCTCTGTAGCCTGTGCTTTTTCACTGCCAGACGATGATATTGTTGAGTGTGCCGAGCTGCGGTTACCCGATGTTGCGGGCGGCTTCGTTTTACCAATTACTACCATAAAAACAAACTCAACCACTCAAGCTAGTACACCTCTGCTTTACTTTAGTGGAGGGCCGGGTGCAGGGGTCAGTGTCGATGCGGATACAATTTATGATTGGCTAGGATGGTACCAGCAGGCGGGCTTAAAAAGAGACTTAGTGTTGTTTGATCGCCGAGCCACCGGTTTTTCATTACCAAAAAGACAGTGTTTGGCGTACGACCGCTTCAGTTTGTTGGCCCTTAAGAGAAATTTATCAACGCAAGCAGAACTTCAGCTTGGCCAGTCTGTAGTGGCACAGTGTTTTCGTACCCTAGAAAGGAAAGGCTTCTCTGTTCATGATTTTGGCACCACGATTAGTAGTCACGATGCTTTCGAAATAATGACCGCTTTAGGTTATAACGCCTGGCATGTGTTTGGTGTGTCCTACGGCTCGCGTTTGGCGCTGGTGCATGCTGCAAGTTATCCAGCTCAAGTCAAAGCCTTAGTGCTAGATTCCGTTTATCCGCCAGGGGAAGGGGTGCTGGCCCAGTGGCCGGAAATTTTGAACGGTGCTTTACAGCGCTATTTTGATTATTGTGATGGCCTTATCGAATGTCGACACCAGCACGGTGGTATCTCAACTGAGGTGGTTTTTTGGCAGGCAATGCGCAGGCTGAAAGTTAATTCACAGTTTATGCAGTTGGATAATTGGCGCGGCGGCCAGATTGATATTCAAGCCAATGACCATCGTTTACTGGCGGCAGTATTTTCAGCGCTTTACGACGTTAACAGTATAAAAAAAATCGCTCCAGCGCTGCAATCAGTGTTGCATGGTAATGGCTCGAAACTAAAGCAACTGTTAACGCCCTTTGTGAATTATGCCCTTGATGGGTCTTTTAATGCTTGGGTTTACCTGTCGATTGAGTGCCGCGAAAATGCGGCTGCTATTGGCACCGAATTTGTTAGCCAAGTTGATCTTTATCCGCGCCTGCAGCCTTATCTGGCTGGACTCTATCAGTGGGATTCTTGCAGGAAATTACTGGCCGCAGGTATTTTTCAAACAAATAAATTGGCCGCAAATATTACTGCAACACTCACTAAAAAGAAGATGCTGCTATTGGCTGGAGAGCTGGATCCGATAACCCCTTTGATGTGGGCTGAGCGCCTGACTAAACAGCTTGGCGAGGCGCACCTCTGGAGGATACCCGATGTGGGTCATGCCGTACTTGCCAACAATCATTGTGTGCACTCACAGCTCGAAGAGTATTTATCGGGCGGAGCTCAGTGGCAGCCAAATCTGCTGTGCCGTGGGGTATTTAAGTAGTTAGTAAATGACACAGATAGGTTCATTGTCATAGCATAGTAAAGCTGTCACTCCATCCTTGGAGATAAACCGTCTTGTGTCTTTTTTAAATGTTTACAGCTTATTCGTACAGGCAAAGGTAAGAGCTTTGTACATTGACCTTTACTTGAAAGCTCACATTGGCTTCTACGATAAATGTTTCGCCGCCTTTAAATGTTTGCCATTGCTCTGAACCAGGCAGTTTTACAGTCAGACTGCCGCTAGTGACGGTCATGTATTCTTTTTTTGAGGTGCCAAATTCATACTCGCCCACAGCCATTACTCCGACTGTAGCCGGCAAAGTTTCGCTTTGAAAAGCGATAGATTTAACATTACCGTCAAAATATTCGTTGGTTTCAAACATGGGCTAAACCTCTAGATAGATTAAATTTAAGGCATAAAAAAACCGACTCGAGGTCGGTTTTTTTATTCGATACTAAAGCACAAACCTTAGTATCTTCAATATTGGCTCCGCTTGCTGGGCTCGAACCAGCGACCCAATGATTAACAGTCATTTGCTCTACCAACTGAGCTAAAGCGGAATCATTACTTCGTTTAAGAAGTGGCGCGTATACTACTTTCGCGCCCGTATTTCGTCAAGCCTTTTTTGGCTGCCTTTTACTCAATAGCACCACCTTGAAGCTGCCATTATTCATCAGCAGTGTCACACTAAAGTTAAGTGCTTGCGCTTTGCGCTCTATAGGAACGAATTGATTGACGACTAGCAAGGCGGCACCATGAGCCGACAGCAGGCGGTATGTGGCTGCTAAAAATTTATGGGTTAAATCACCGGTGATAGAAAAACCTTGGTGGAAGGGGGGATTGCAGAGAATCAGGTCGAATTTGCGATCAATACTGTCGGCACAATCGGCGGCAATAGTGTCGACCTCGAGCGAATTTTGCTGGAAGTTGGCCTTAGCAGCGATTAGTGCTGCAGCATTATTATCAGTAGCGCAGCGATAATCGAACTCCATCTCATGGGAGGCTAAAGTTAAATAGCCAAAGCCACAGCCCAAATCTAATAGGCTGGCCGGCTTGATATCGAGGCTAGCCAAAGCTTCAGGCAACTGCTCCATTAACAACTTGCTGCCTCGGTCGACTTTGTCCCAACCGAACAGCCCAGGTTTGCTGAGCGTATTTAGGCCACTCACCTGCAGAACAGACCTCAGCACGGGATAGTCCTTGTCATCTAACGGCCCGCTTAATTCGCTGTCGCTCATTTTTTTATTAATAGTGGCGGTATAGCTATCGCCATTTTTTTTCAAGGTGGCACAACCGCCCAGTAATTGCTTAGCTTTTTCGAAGTAGCTTTTGGTGCCGTCTTTTTTATGGCCACAAAAAATCAACTGACCATCATTAACAAGCTTCAGATGCGCCTGATTGATAATGTGGTGCACCACTGGTTTTTCTTTGGATACGCGATAAAAAATACGCTCGACACTGTTGTCGGCGAAACCATCGAATTCAAAATCACAAAAGCGGGTGTTAATACCTAGTTTTAAAAATTGCTCGGCGACATCAAAGCGGTTGCTGATTATGCCGAGAGTGGGGCGCTGTGTAACCGCCCCTAAAGTGCCAAGGGTATTTTCATCGGCAATCAGGAGCGTTTCCTTATCTCGACTTAAATTGAGCAGTTTGGCGAGTTCTAGGCTTGGCTTGTCATTCATTACGCGCTGTCGCCTGCTGAGAGTATGCTATCAATCTCGATTTGAGTTAACACTCGGTAGCAACCCTCTTCAAGATCCGAGCCCAGCGCAATAGCACCAACACTTTCTCTATGCAGGTTTTCCACATGATTGCCTATAGCGGCAAACATACGCTTAACCTGATGGTAGCGCCCCTCACTAAGACCCACTCTACACTCGTTGCTGTATATGGTTTCAAGTGTGGCGGGCAGGGTGATACTCTTTTCGCCATCCAACCACAAACCCTCGGCAAATTTAGCCCCACTATCGGCGCTTATTTCGCGACTAGTGGTCACGTGATATATTTTTTGGCAGCGGCGCTTTGGCGATGTGACGGCGTGATTCCACTTGCCATCGTCAGTGATCAAAACCAAGCCTGTGGTGTCTAGGTCGAGACGTCCGGCAACTTGCAACTCGCCCAAGCGGGGTTCGTCCAGCAAGTCTAATACGGTGGGGTTCAAACCGTCTCTAGTTGCACATACGTAACCTTGAGGTTTGTTGAGCATAAAGTAACGCGGACCCGGTCTGCCCACTAGCTCCCCGTGAAGCGTTACTAAGTCGCCGGCTGTTATATTTTCTGATGTGTTGCTGCAGTCATTGTCGTTTACTTTAATAGCACCGGCCTTGATTAGTCTTTTTACTTGGACTCGGCTGTGGTCGGTGCTGTTGCTGACGTATTTATCCAGTCTCACTATTGTCTCCGGAGGGTGTTGTGGGTCGTGGTGCGGTACAAGGTTCTGTGCGATTTATGTCAGGCCATAAAAGCTCTAGCAGCGCCTTAAATGAGCCTTGCGGAGGCGCTAGTAAAGTCATTGGCTCTTTGGTTACTGGGTGGTGCAAGTGCATTCTGTAGGAATGTAATAACAGGCGGGGCGCACCCAGATGTGCAGCAAAATAACTGTTGTGGGGGCTTTTCCCGTGTTTTGGGCAGCCAATAATAGGGTGAGATAGATGCTTAAAATGGCGCCTCAGTTGATGCTTTCTGCCGGTAAGTAGCTTGGCCAGAACCAACGAATATCTAGAGGTTGGGTACTTATCTATTTCAATATTAAGCTCCACTGTCTGAAGGCGCCTGTACTGAGTGACGGCATCTTGAGCGGGCTTAGGGTCACGCACTTTTTTGCTCTTGCGCTTGAAATCCTCCATAGGCTTCAAGGGGTGATCTACTTCGCCTGATTCTTCACAATAGCCCCTGCATACCAATAGGTATTCTTTAGATGCTGTATTGTCTTGCATTTGAGCTTGTAAAATTTTTGCTATGTCGGGGGTCAGGGCAAATAAGATCAAGCCAGATGTTGGTTTATCTAGCCTGTGCACAGGGTATAAGTGCTGTCCAATCTGGTTGCGCAACTCTTGTAACAGAAAAACCGTCTCATGCTTATCTATATTACTTTTATGTACAAGCAAGCCCTCTGGCTTATGCACAGCCACAAAATACTCGTCTCGGTAAATGATATCTAGATCAGGCTCCATCCGGTAAGTATACGTCATCGCTCGATTGGGTATGGCGCAGTGGCGCCAGAGATCCCGGTAAGAAGGAGGCGGGCCGCTATCAACGGCCCGCCAATAAAAAATGCATCGTATATTTTGTTACAAAAATTAACAGCCTGGCACCCATCAGGCTAAAAATCAGCCTGATTAAAGAGCCTCTAAGCGGCCTAGTGATTAGCCGCTTTTTTGCTCGGCAGAGTGCACCGATTGGTAGATCAACGTATTGATTGTCATCGGGCCAACACCACCAGGGACAGGGGTGTAAGCGCTGACGCGGTCTAATAACGGCGCCATTTCAATGTCGCCGACACCGCCCGGGTGATAGCCGGCATCTACAACAACAGCGCCATCTTTTATCCATTCAGCTTTAATGAATTCTGGCTTACCTACTGCGCCGACAACAATGTCGGCGCGTTTTATATGCTCAGCTAAGCCTTCGGTGCGTGAATGACAAATAGTGACAGTAGCATTGGCGTTAAGAAGCATTAATGCCATTGGCTTTCCCAGAATAGGGCTGCGGCCAACCACCACTGCGTGCTGACCTGACATATTAATATCATAGGCTTCCAGGAGGCGCATTATGCCCTTTGGTGTGGCGCATCCGTAAGCTTCTTCACCCATGCTCATGCGACCAAAGCCTAGGCAAGTTACCCCGTCAACGTCTTTTTCCAGTGCAATTGCGTCGAAGCAGGCGCGCTCATCAATTTGGCTGGGTACTGGGTGCTGAAGCAATATGCCATGAACATTATCGTTACTATTAAGCTCCGCTATTTTTGCGAGCAACTGCTCAGTTGTGGTGTCGCCACCCAGCTCAATCTTAAGTGAGTCCATGCCGATACGCTGACAAGCGTTGCCCTTCATTTTCACATAAGTGGCCGAGGCTGGGTCTGCGCCAACTAGGATTGTAGCCAGGATGGGGGGTTGGCTATTGTTCAGCTGCTTAAGCTTGCTGACGCGCTCACTGAGCTCTTGTTCTGTTTTCTTGGCGAGGGCTTTGCCATCAAGTACGAGTGCGGACATATTAATTCCTAATCAGTGGCGAGTGTGCCACGACGTAAGTCGCGGTGGTCGAATAAATAATAGCTTTATTGTCCCATAGGCAGAAGGTTAGGCCAATCCTACGCGGCGACTAACGCCATAATAATGAAGTAGTAGCTGGAGTTTTAAAAAAAATGCTGGCGGCCATTGACGCAAGCGAGGCGGGTCAGTAATATGCGCAGCTCCTGAGACGCAGTGAAAACTGATTTGAAGGTTTAGTCGGAGTGTAGCGCAGCTTGGTAGCGCATCTGGTTTGGGACCAGAGGGTCGTAGGTTCGAATCCTATCACTCCGACCATATTTTAAAACCCCGTAGGTTAATACCTGCGGGGTTTTTTCGTTTGGGAACATTCAAATCAGTCGTAGGTTTGAATCCTATAACGAAGACCCTATTTTAAAACCCCGTAGATCAACACCTGCGGGGTTTTTTCGTTTGGGAGCATCCAAATCAGTCGTAGGTTTGAATCCTATAACGAGGACCCTATTTTAAAACCCCGTAGGTTAATACCTGCGGGTTTTTTGGGTTTGGGAGCATTCAGATCAGTCATAGGCTCGATTGCTGTAACGACGCCCCTAACTTTAAGGCTTGGAAACTTAGCGCTACTGGCTTCTTGGTGCGGTTAAAATCGCCAGATACTTTTGGGTACGCTGCACCTTGGCCTGAATTTTTTATGCCCGCTCGCCTATTTTTAGGCAAGAAAACCCCAAAAATTGCGCCTACTTTTATGGCGTTGGCAGCGGCACATGGGGTATCGAGGTTGTGCTGTTAAGGCTATTTTTATTGGCCACGGGTATCCAGCTCAATAACATCGATTTTCTGTAGTGAGATCAAGATCCCAAGCCAGAATAATTAGCAGGCAATAAAAAGGCCGCATACCAATAAGGTATGCAGCCTTTTCATTGCGATAAAAAATTACACCAATGCGTAAAATAATCCTTCGTTATCAAATTGGTTCTGCGCCAGAGTGTCATCGACAATTTTTTTAGTCACTATGCCGCATTTACCGCATTGGCTAGTAGCACCCAGTTGCTTGCGTACTTTGCGTAGGCTGGAGGCGCCATTGTTCACCGCGTCGCGGATCTGGCTGTCGGTAATGCCCTTGCAAATGCAGACGTACATAAGTAAACCTAAATTCGATTGTTAGTTGAGAAGCTTAATAATAATTATTCTCAATCATTAATGAGATTTTAGTACGAATGAGAATTTATGTCAATAATGGTGGCGCGATTTTCACTAACAATGGATTCGAAGTAAATAGTGGGCTGGCTATAGAGGTGATTTAAAAAATTTATGGGACATAAAAAGCGGGGCGTGTATTATAGCTGGCTGCTATGAGTGCTGTGTTTTTTATTATAGTAACCATGCAAGAAGTGAGGTTTATTCAGGTAGTAGCTAAACTAACAGCTGCTATTGTTAGTGGCTATCTTGAGCCAATTCAATTATTTAAGGATTTCTATAATGGGCGTACTCGTAGGTAAGCAAGCACCAGATTTCACAGCTCCAGCTGTACTTGGCAATGGCGAAATCGTTGACGGTTTCTCTTTGTCTGACACCATCAAGGGCAAGAAAGCGGTTGTTTTCTTCTACCCTTTGGATTTCACTTTTGTTTGCCCATCTGAGCTGCTGGCTTTCGATCATCGTATCGAAGAATTCAACAAGCGCGGCGTTGAAGTGATCGGTGTTTCTATCGATTCACACTTCAGCCACAACGCATGGCGCAATACCCCAGTTAACGAAGGCGGTATTGGCCCGGTTAACTACACACTGGTTGCTGATATTAACCATGCTATCTGTAAAGCCTACGATGTTGAAGCCGACATGGGTGTGGCTTACCGTGGTTCTTTCCTAATCGACGAAGACGGTCTGGTTCGTCACCAGGTGGTTAACGATCTGCCATTGGGCCGTAACGTAGACGAAATGCTGCGTATGGTTGACGCTTTGGCGTTTCATCAGGAGCACGGCGAAGTTTGCCCTGCTGGCTGGAAAGACGGCGATGCGGGCATGACGGCTTCACCAGAAGGTGTAGCGTCGTACCTCAAAGACAACGCTGATCAGCTTTAAAAATGCGGTTTTTGTTCTAAGGCGTCGCGATAGCTTGGCAGGTTTTTGCTCCATACAAAACCTGCACTTTCACCATCCTTGGTGGTCGTACACTCCTGACCTGTGCGCTGCAGAGCCTCGCACTCGAACAAAAATCACTATTTTTAGTTGAGCTTTGCGTTCAGCTAAAAATGCATAAAAAAACCGACCCATGAGGTCGGTTTTTTTATGTCTGGGGTTTCAGTGGAGTTTGATACCTAGGTGCTTTTAAGTCTGTTGCTGGTGTTCTTCGTTCTAGGGCATCGATGCCGCGACATTAGGTGTAGATAAAACCTTGGCTAAACGTGGTTTTCGGGTGATGATAAGCTGCTTGCGAGTAGAAAAAGCTTTGAGAGCGGCAATGCTGTGGTAGGTGTAAAAGGGGTCGGAGTGAATTAAATTTCTGACCTCGGTCGGCTCTGTTTGAAACGGCCTAATTTAATTTTTAGTTATTCACTCCGACCCCTTTTACCGTTTTTGGGCTAGGTTCAATTGTTCAAAAAATGAGAAAAAGATAACAAGTTTATTAAACGCCGTTACGGCCAAAGAACGGACACCACTGGGCAG
The DNA here is from genome assembly GCA_913050115.1 of uncultured Cellvibrionales bacterium. Lineage (GTDB taxonomy): Bacteria > Pseudomonadota > Gammaproteobacteria > Pseudomonadales > Cellvibrionaceae > UBA1124. The sequence goes on along the minus strand of CAJWZU010000033.1, from coordinate 1,138 downwards.
CCTACGCTACGCTTAGGCTGCCGTTTATAAAAGCGTTAGAAGACCATCCAAAATCGGAATATATAATTATGAATAAATACCTATTCGTTCTAATTTCATTTGCTATTTCTTATGGGGCTTACGGTGAATCCAGTGCTGAAAATAGTTCCGGCATAGGTTACAAGAGCGTTTCAGAAGCTTATGGGGCGTTACGCAATAAAGAGGGCGTAGAGGGCTCTGTTCAGCAAGGATGGGTTATATTTAAGGATAGTACTGATAGTTCTCTTTGGTCATTTACTCCAAAAGAACACCCTGCGCACCCTGCAGCAATAAAAAGAACGGTTCTTGAAAAAAATGGTGAGCTATACATTGCTATGAAAGCTATGTGTGGTGCAGAAAAATTAGCGTGTGATGAGTTGATTCAGAACTTTAGGGAAATGAATGAACAAATGAAGAATGATATGGATAAAAAACGGGAAGTAAGTTCCTAGCAAGAAAATTATATAGCCAGTGACACTTCATGCTTTTGTGTTTTTCAATTCATCCAAAGATTGTCAAAAAACGCGCCACAGGCGCATTATTCAAGGATTAATGAGATATGCGTAAGATATGTACATTATTCGTTCTTTTATATTGTGGGTATGGTACAGCAGCAACGCTTTCATATACTCAGCTATCCGCGGATACATTTCAGTTGGTTTTAAATAATGATGTTCCGCTAGAGGTTGGTCAGGCACAGTCATCAATTTACGCTAGTGCTATCAAAATTTGTAATGGGAAAAAGCCAATTTTTGGTAAGTACTCATTTGATAGTCTCGAGCCCATCACTAAGGTTTCTGAAGGGTCATCATTTACATTTAATCAGGCTGTTAAATGTACAGATGAAATTGAGGCCGTTGAATCACGCAAGAAAATAGAGCTATCAAGTGCACAGGAAGAAATCATAAAGTCAAAAGCCAAGATAATGGCTAATGAATATTTATCGGCCAAAGAGGCCGGTAAATACAAAAGTGCGTATGAGATGCTTGGCTCGGTAATGAAAAATATTAATGAATTTCCTGCATGGAGACACGCAGAATCTGAATATTTTGAGGATAGTCTCGGTAAACTTGTGAGTCGAGATATATGGCGAACAACGCTTTATAATAATCCTGAAAAC
>CAJWZU010000032.1 GCA_913050115.1 uncultured Cellvibrionales bacterium | reverse complement strand
TAAGCAGGGTAAGCAGGGTAAGCAGGGTAAGCAGGGTAAGCAGGGTAAGCAGGGTAAGCATACTGAAAATTTAGAAAATGTCGTCAACAAATAAATCTAACCCTAGGGCAAAATAAAGACTGCATCTCGACAGTGGTGTTACCGAACAATTTTTTCGACAGTAACCAAATTTAAGCTAGCAATATGCGCAATTAACATACGCATCAATGAAGCATATACTAACTCAACAATCATTGAACTTGCGGTTATTAATGCCATCCAGTTGTTTAAAGAAATCCTCTGTGTCTGAGCGGCTAGGTGAATCTAGATTAAAGGTATTATGAAAGTGCAAAGCCAAAGAAACTTTATTGTTACTAAGGGTAATTGAGTAACCATCATAACCTGTACTTAAAGACACACCATCAAGGACATAAAGTTCGGATGATCTTTCCCCATGCAAACGAATATTCTCACTGGCTAATAGTATTTTATGGAAGTCCAATGCTCTATGTGACATAAAAAATCTACGCAGTAGGTATTACCTTGGTTCAAAGAAAAATAACATCACCAACATAAAATAAATGCTGCCGAAGGCATAACAGCCTTAGACCCCAAATTAAAAATTTAACACCAGTGAATAGTATAAGTGAATAAATTATCGTTTATGAGAATAGAAGTAATTATACTTATCTATACGAATTAATACCTTCAATAGGTAACAAAATTTCATTCCTGCGTAGAAACCATGGAGTATATGGAGCGTTATACCTAGCCCAAACAGGTTCACCTACAGCCATGAGATTCTTATCTACTACCCATTCTATGAGTTTACTATAATGATTTTGGTATCGATCTTGGCTCCAAAAACCAGAATATTTCACTGAAGCAATATATCGAGCAGGCACCAGCCTTAATGAAACATTAGGGTTTAATGGCGTTGGTAATGTGTCTAACGAATATTCAGAGGGCATCATAAAACTTACAACCCAAAAATCATCATTACCCGTTTGGCTGACAGGAGAAGTCATCGATATCTTTTGTCCGGCCCCTTGTTGAGATACTGGTGCTGTCATCGATACTTTCTGGCTGTTAATATTATTACCTGAAATGTAGTTAAATAATGGTCTAAAAGCATCTCCGCCGGCATCTTCAAAATCACTTTGCACCGTCACTTCGGCGAGAATGTGAGAATCATAAGACCTTACTTCGAAAATATCATCAGTATGAACTACCGTATATTTCGCCTCTTCGGCAGACACTGAATCGACACTCAATACAAGAACAGCAATTAATACACCAATAAAACTTATTAATTTAGACACGGAATAAAGCCTCAAGAGTACACATCAGGTACTAAATGAAAGATCAGTGCGCAAGAGGAATAGTCAGTAAAGAATCTTCGCAGGTGCCACTTACAACCTCTTCATAAGCCGACTGCATTCTCAACACAGCTTTGTCAAACCCTCTATGATGTAAGTAATACTCTGCTTCAAAAAGGCTGTTAAATTTACGTATTTTGTTATTTTTAGACTTAATAAAAACACTATTAGTTTCAAGTTTTTTACATATGGACACTAAGTAATGACTGCTGTCTGCATAACTAAGAATTTCAGCCGTTCCAGTGTTAGATTTTCTAAAAAAGTTCATATTAGCACCCATTTTTATTAAGTTATTACCAGTATACGCGCGCACCTTATATATGGATCATTACGTTAACTAATCGGAACAATGAAGTAGCAAAGTAATACCAAAAATTTCACCCAATAAAACAATTAATATACAATACGAGAATACATGATTCTGAAATTTCACTAACGTATAAATAAATAGTTAAGGCCAGTTATTAAGGATTTATATGGGAGTATGAATATTTCGCGCACCCGCATAAAAAACATCACCTACATTTAAGCAGATAGACTTAATTTTTTCACGATCATTGCTATCACTATCGATTAGCAGCACATGCCTACCTTTATCTATAGTGTTATCAAATTGTGACAATTCACTATTTCTATGTTGTATTCCCCACAGACCGAACTCCCAACAACTGAAGCCCATGACTAGTATGGCAAGAAATATAAAAGGTACCCAAGTAAATTGGGTATACCAACTGTAATAATGGGTTAATGCTACCACCGCCGAAGCTAGTAATACGCCTATAGGTATGCCTTTCAAAGTAGATTGATAGACGTCACTTTTGGCCAAGGATGAGACCTCATGTAGATTACGCTTATCAGCTTCATTGGGCTGACTGCTCAAAAGATGGATATGAGACTCATTTATCCCGCCCCCTATCAGGTCATTTTCTACACTTTCGACGCTCTCTAGTGACGATACAACAAAAAATAATCTGTTCATAACAACTACCTCTACATCGCATGATACTAAAGATTTGTACGAGCCAGCTGTTCAATTAGATTTGTCTCTCTAATACCAAATTTTTATATAAGGAAGGCATAGGTAAGTGTATTGATTCTATAGGGAGGAATGAGATTGAATACAATGATACCTATTTAAGGACTAATACCAGTAGCTATGTGGTCTGCCGGTAGGCTACACGTAAACATAGATCGCTCATATGAAGGTCTTAGCCCGTAACATTTATAGAGCAAAACATTCGACTATTGACGCTTTGAAGAGGGTGAGGATGAGATAGCCGATGAACAAAAGATTCAGTAAAGCTAGCACTATTATTAATAGGCAGACTACCTAGTCATTTACAGCAGAATAACGCTCTGTGCGTTGACCCGATCCATGTTGGGTTGATTTTGCAATATTGACGCCTAAGCATACTGAAACTTTCAAATATTTTAAGACTTGAGCCAAAACAGCTGTTTAAGGCTATTTTTTACTCTATTCATAACTTTACTCGCTACTGTCCTCATTGAAACTATTGAACAAGGTGGGATTAAACGTTTTTTTAGCCTCAACGGGGATAGTTGAGGGCCACAAAGGTAATTTGCATTATTTTGAATAAAACTATGATCCTAATAGCGGATGCGCGCGTATAAAATAGTGTCCCTTACGCATATATGTATATGCTTTTTACACTTGATGGCACTACCATTCAAGTGCTTTCGCTATAGTCACATACGCTGTGTCTATGGCGTTTTTTTTGGTACAGGATTAATATTACAATGGAATATCTACTGCTACCCGGCGAATCAATTCTAGAAAATGCACCATCCACTCGTCTCAGTAATGGAAAGAAATGTATTCCACAGCATTATTTGGTGTTTAATCATAATGCCAATACCGTTAAAAATATAATTACCGCTATTGTTTACAGTGATCGCTACCCACTCTTTGTATGCGAAGACGACAGCGGTTTGTACATTCAAGTGGGTATTATAGGTGCTGACAATTATCAGACTCATGGGGCCGATTGCGATAAAATCGTATATGGTCGAAAATGGCGGATTGAGCCGCAACTGCCCACGTCGGAAATTATTCAAACCGCTTTTCTGGCACTACAAAAAGCACGTGAGCACGAAGTCCGTGAGATGTTTCGCTTAGAGGAGAAGGGCTTCACGTCCACACCTTTTAATAATCATCACGACTTGCCGTTAATGGCACAACATCAGCAACTTCTTGAACGATCACAGATTCAGAGCTATGAATCTATTGATGACATCAGGAGCACATTGGCTAAACTCCACTACGACCACTGCCACTTCGAATTAGTAGCCATTACATCACTGAAAGAAGATTTGTGGTTGATGGACATTAGATTACATACATCAGAAAAGACAAGATTACAGGAACTGATTGATCGACCCAACAAGCCAATTTCCATATTATTACATCAGCATGATAGTAATCATCTTTACCATCAGCTAATGGATACTTGTCTAGAACTCAGCAATCGCCATGTTGAAGAGAATTTTTGCTATAACGGATTTTCTAGATTTAACCGAGACCACAATATCGAAGCCATCGCTTCATTATCGACAAGTTTGCGGAAACAGCATTTGGACTCTGAGTTTAATACGAGATTTAAACAAAACAATTATGACACCGACTTAACGCGCGCACCGGTTTTAGATAACAGCCTGTACAGTGACCGATTGAGGCAACAACTAGAGCAACATTCACCTCTGGCCGGAATATTACCTGTTGACAATGCGTAACGTATCAATATTTGCAACCTTAAAACCTGTTCTTTAGAAAGTCTCATAGTCAACGTAGAACAGTTTTTTACTAGGCTTTGGGTTTGGTTTCGCTGATCGAAATTATTAATTATTCCTTCAATTATATATTTAAGTAAATGTTCCAACGCGATACTGCATCCCAGGTGCTGAAGTTAATCCTGTTATAAGCTCACTTGTATTAATGCAAGCCGTACAAATTGTGTTCTTTGATAACGCAGAACTATAATTAAAGCTTGCACTAAAGCTATCTGCAATTACAGATAATAATTGATTATGCTAAATATCTAACTTGAATAAGCTATTTATTGTCAAGTAATCCCAACAAAGCCTGCTGAAACTTTTCGCCATCAGGTTTGGTTAAACTGCCATATTTAGTGATAGTTTTTCTATCGGCACTAACAAGATATTTATTAAAATTCCACTTTGGTGATCCGGCATTATCGCCAAGATATTTAAACAGTGGATGGGCGTCAGAACCGCGCACTGGAATCGGCGATAACATGGTAAAGGTTACACCATAATTCAAATAACACATTTTTGCAGTATCCTTCTCGTCACCTTCCTCTTGGAAGAAGTCATTGGAAGGAAAACCTAAAACCACCAAACCTTGATCTTTATATTTTTGATGCACGGCCTCTAGCGACTTAAACTGCGGGGTAAATCCACAATTGCTGGCGGTATTGACAATCAACAGGGGCTTACCCTCAAATTCACAGAAGTTAATAGATTCGCTCGAGCGTAATTTTCGTAGCTCATGATTAGTCCAGTCAGCACAACCATCGGCTTGTCCGTAACTAGACACAAGCAGTGATGTCATTAACAACAGTGTTTTTTTTAACATTGAAAAAATATCCTTGCAAATTAATTGGTTAATTTTATCACAGCACTTAATTGATACATTATCATTTTTATAAAAAAAGGATCCGGTAAATATTATGTTTGTCAAATATTCGAAGAATGCATTAATGTTAAAACCGACAACCTAGTTATGCCACCGGATTGTTATTAAGTTCTTTAAAAGCAGCCAATGCTCTTTCTCGACCAGCTTTAAGATTAACAATAGGCGCAGGATAACCGGCCTGAGACTGCGGATCGTGACGCTGCTTCTTAGAAAGTTTTAACAGCTCCGGAAAATACCGAATGATAAATTTCCCCTCAGTGTCAAATCTCTGGCCTTGTGCCACAGGATTAAATATTCGAAAGTAAGGTACCGCATCACAACCTGTTGAAGCACTCCACTGCCAACCGCCATTGTTCGATGAAAAATCTAAATCGATAAGCTTCTCTGAAAAATAGGCTTCACCTCGACGCCAATTTATCAGCAAATGCTTAGTTAAAAACATTGCCGTTACCATACGCAAACGATTGTGCATCCAACCAGTATCATGCAGTTGCCGCATAGCAGCATCAATGATGGGAAAACCTGTGTTCCCGGAACACCAAGCTTCAAAATCACGATCAGCAGCCTCTCCAGTGCGCCAGGGTAACCACTGTGTGTCTAACTTGAACGGCCTAGATTTAGACAAATCACTGAAGTGAAACATCAAATATTGATAGTACTCGCGCCAAATTAACTCACTTACCCAGCAACTAGCTCCGGGCTGACTAAGCCCGCCTTGCATTAACTGATCTTCTGCTGAATGACCTAATGAAGCTAATACTGCTAACAAACATTGCCTTGCAGACAAACTACCTACCGCTAAGTAAGGTGATAAACCAGAAGTCGCAGACTCTGATGGAATATCTCGCATTTGATCATACTTCAACAAGTTATCTTGGCAAAAATCATTCAAACGATGTTTTGCTTCCTTTTCACCGGCGGGCCATAGTTTTGATAGGTCCTGTTGTTTAAAAATAGAGAAATGATCCTCTATGTCATGTATGGGGGTAACAATAGCCGATGAACTAATCGTACTAGGTTGAGTAACGCAACGAGATTTAGCTACACCTCCAGATTCAGCTAGGTGGCGATACCAACAGCGCTTAAAGGGGGTAAACACTTTATAAACACCGTCTGAGCCAGTTTTTATTTTTTCCGGTGCTATACACATACGATCATCGAAAGATTCAGAAGATATGCCAAATTTCTTTAGATGATTAGTTATATAAGCATCTCTTGTACGCTCATCTAATGGATATTCACGATTAAAATACACAGATTTAGTGTGCAGATTATTACAACGCTCGGCTAAATCGTCAGCTAAATCTTTAGTAGAGTCGACAGAGATGATGGCTAAGGGTAGGTTATATTCTAATGCTCGGGCAGACAGTGCCTGAATAGTACGTTTGACAAAATCAATTTTTGTAGGACCCCAAGAATGCCTTTTCCACAGTTGATTATGAACATAGTACACAAGCTGGACTGGATGCCCAAGCGACTGAGCTGCTGATAACGCCGGGTTATCGTCGAGCCGCAGATCATTCCTAAGCCATACAATATTGGTATGCGTACTATGTGACATCAATAATTTCCCAGACACGATTCATTAGAAAATGGTTTACAGTACCGCTGTAACTTTAAATTAACAGGATTTACATCAATGGATGGCCGTTTTAACACCATCTGAGGCAAAGCCAGTAATACTTTAGAGAATAAATCACCAAGTGACCTCATAACACCATCAATGGGTAAAAATAGAACCCTAACTAGGTAACAGTCAATATCGTCGTAGCTCTTGATTGAAGGAATTACCACTATAGATTTACAAACAGTATAAATATTCAATCGATCATTGTACTTAGGCAGACCTTCGAGACCAGCCTTAGAATACAAAAAAACAAACGTATCAGTTATCAAGCATCACCTAACAACGGATTATTGAAGCGGTCACCCGCCACTACTGCTAACCATAAATTATTGTACATAAAGATTTTTGCGTATAGCCCTATAACTGCTATGCAAAATATAGACATTTGTCTTGTATACTTTTTTGAGCCCTATATCGGATTTAGGAGACGCTTTCATCACTGCATATTCACACAGACCGTTAAAAACCTTGGTTACCTTTACGTCAGAAGGTGGATCAGTAGAACTGACGACATTGGTACTATTATTGTTGGTGGCGACAATAGACAAATATTGGAATTAATTGCTTAACAATAAAGAGAGTAATATTCCCCCTAGGCGCAACTGAACGGGCAGTCAACTAGAGGAAAAACTCATCAAACAAATGTATTTAGCGGGCGTATTAAGATCATAAATTACACGCTTAAAACCGCCAGCTACAATAACTTGTGCTTTAATAAAACACCTATTAAGGCTTACTGGTAACTTTTCAAACAAACTCACTTCCAGAAAATCGTGAGTAACAGAGCCCCTCAAAATCATAATTTTAAATCAACAAAAACGTTACTAGGCCAGTATAAAAAGCATTAGACACAATGAATGACCATAAACGATCTATAGATGCGCTACATGAGCACAGTCAGAGCTAGTGCATTGGCTCATTAGCTGCACAGTAAATGCTTTCAATATAATCCTTCTGATAAAACTGACCTAAAAAATGAATAACAACATCATCCAAACGGGACTTAACTATATCAACATCTTGGGCATGACCCTTAATACGTAACTCAGCCATTTTTCCTTGCAAGAAATGAAACGCTGAGCTCATTTGCAAGTCGACATCTTCAGGAAGTTTGAAGTCATGCTGCATTAGATAAGCCAGGATTAACGTAATAGATGTGCAAACCTTAGCTTCGCTAGGATTTAAATTCACGGTAATAAGCTGAATTTGAGGCCACAAATCATCTGGAAGTGAGTCAATCAGGTCGCAGCTCATGCTTCGAGGTATACCCGATTCAAAAAGAAGGTCAAGTATTTCACTTGGAATTAAATCCCATCGACCAAGTACAGGTGTTATTTTTTGTTCTTTATTTGTAATCATAGCAACTACCTTTTAAGGACTTACACCCGCAAATACCGAACGAAAGGAACAGTTAATAAAGAGTAACTGCATATGAAAAGCATCTTTCGCTGGGTATATTAAAATTATATTTATGTATCCTATGTGTACTACGCATCAAAAGAGCATTGGGATCACTAAAATAAATGAGTTATGATATAACATATCTATCTATAGGTAGCTGAACATACAGAATGATCCAGTGCGCTAAAAATAACGTATAGTTAATTCGAGCTAATATACAAGCTCGAGGATTATTTTTTTGGTTTGAGAATTTACTATGATAAAGACTACTTTGAGCTTGTGCCTACTATTGGGCCTTAGCTTTAACACATATAGCGAGTTACAGAGACCAACAGAATCAGGGTTTTCAGGAGACGTGTTAATAGGGGCTGTTTATCTCAACAACGCTTCCTTAATGAGTGCCGGCAAAAAAAATCAAGTGTTATCCAGTTTTAGCGACAGCGCAGACTCAGATCAACGAATACTGCCAGGCCTGTTGGGCAATGCTTATTATACTTTTGACTCTTTAGTAGACCAATTATATGTGGGTGTTAGCCGTACTAAAGTCACCGAGGGCCAATTAAGCCCAGAGATAGGCTATCGCAAGTTACTTGAGGGAAGGTCATCATTCACATTGGCCTACATTCCGAGTTTAATAAGGACAAACACTTATTCAGACCCCTTTGTATTAAACAATGAACGTGACGAAACAGAACAATCCTTATCAGCTGTTCGTGCTAAATGGCATTCTATGGTCAATACCGGCATAAGTGTTGAGCTAGCCTATGGAGAACTTGATATTGACAAAGAACAAAGCGGCGCTTATCTAGATTTGTCACAGACACAGGCCGATTTACTTAACCGGAGGGCTCGTTATGGCTATGCCAGTGTAGAAATGCTAGTACCACTCGCTAAAGGAATTTTTTTATCCCCCAGTATTTATGGCATTGATCGAGCTGCCGAAGGTGATGCTTATTCATATCAGGCCGCTGGTATTGAGCTAGGTATATTTGCAGTTGTTGGGCGACATCGCTACAGCGCCAACGTACGCGCTGCCAATTATAGCTACGATGTTGTGAACCCTGTGTTTGACAAGCAACGCGATGAAAGAAAAATAAGCGCGTTTATCGGATATTTTTACCAAAATCCATTTGGTTGGGAAAATACTACATTTACAATCATTGGTAACTACCATGATATGCAAGGTAATATAGATTTTTATGAAACTAATAGCTCTACTTTGGCTACAGGCCTCAATTGGAGTTTTTAATGCATGGCATCATATACCAGAATATTTAGCACAAAAAACTAATGCGTATTAAGATTAAAATAGGCATTGGAGCATTAATACTGTTTTAACCATAACTGTGTAGCCAGTGTTAACTTCAATGTACTTAGATGCAAGTAGCTAATATTATTTTGAGATTTTATCGATTTCCAACTTTATAGCCTCAGCCTCAGCGGTTATGCTTGAGTAACTTTTAATATCACCCGCTCTTTGGGCTAACATCGCAGATTCCAATTTTTGATAGTATTGTTTATTCAATTTTTCTACTGGGTCTTTCTTAAAGAATGAAAACATATGTAAATCCAATATTGATGATTAATTTATACGTTGTAGATTTTTAACTAGATTACAATATTATATTAAAATACCCCAGACTTATTGATTTAGTAGTGATCTATATGCTGGTTAATAACGTACGCAAGAAAAAGGATTCTTGATGCCTATATCTAATGCCATTATTGAAGTAAAAAAACTTCGCCTGAGAACTTTTATTGGCTTTAACCAGGAAGAACGAGAGAAGCAACAAGATGTAGTAGTTAACTTAGAGATTCATTACCCAGTGAGCGCTGATGTGTTTAATGACAGCGTGGACGCGGCGCTAAATTATAAAACTATTACCAAAAAAGTAATTGAACATGTTGAGCAAGGACATTTCTTATTACTTGAAAAACTAGTCGCTGACGTCCTTAATATTTGTTGCGACCACCCTAGTGTAGCCTACGCTCGTGTGTCTATAGATAAACCTCATGCACTACGATTTGCTGATTCGGTATCGCTAACTTTAGAGCATCGTTCAGACACTTAATTGAATAAAATGAGTAAAATTAATGACAACTGATGAATTAACCATCGATGCTCAATTAGTTCAATCTGCACTGATAGAGCAAAATCTTGAAACACCGCTGATTGATAACAACTTATCAAGTGATGAAAAGTATGAACGGATTAAAGGTTTAATGACGGAGGTTATTAATACCTTAGGCCTAGATTTAAATGACGACAGTCTAGCTGAGACACCTCATCGCATAGCAAAAATGTATGTCAAAGAAATTTTTTCTGGTCTTGACTATAAACAGTTTCCTAAGCTCTCGTTAATTGATAACAAAATGGGTGCCGACGAAATGGTCAAGGTCAGAGATATCGACCTTACCAGTACTTGTGAGCATCACTTTGTGGTTATTGATGGGTTGGCGAAGGTGGCTTACATTCCCTCTAAAAAAATCATCGGCTTATCAAAAATTAACCGTATAGTGCAATTTTTTGCCCAAAGACCGCAAGTGCAAGAGAGATTAACTAGGCAGATATTAATTGCCCTGCAGGCTCTACTACAAACGGAGAATGTCGCCGTTAGTATCGATGCTAAACACTACTGCGTAAAAGCCAGGGGTGTTCGAGACAGTAACTCACAAACCAGCACCACAGCTCTTGGTGGGTGTTTTCGCGACAACATCCACACCAGAGCTGAATTTCTAAGTCATTAAAACTGGATAGATTATGGAAACAATTTTAATAACTGGTGTTGGTCAACGTATAGGTCTTCATTTGGCCAATGCACTCCTTGATCGTGGCTATCATATTATTGGCACTTTTCGAAAAGATCGGCCTGCGCTAGCCGACCTCAGAAAGCGCGGAGCAATGTTATACCCATGCGATTTCTATCAGCCAGAAGCCGTTCATCAGTTGCTAGAACAGATAAATTCAAACTATACAAAACTTCGGGCCATTATCCATAATGCCTCCGACTGGTTAACTGACACCGGAGTCGAACCTGATATATTGCAGAAAATGATGCAAGTGCATGTTTACGCGCCCTATCATATTAATCGAGCCCTTGCGCCGATGTTGATCAATGACCAAGGCGATGCTACAGACATCATTCACTTCAGTGACTATGTGGCTTCAACCGGTAGCGCCAAACACTCTGCGTATGCAGCCAGTAAAGCAGCCCTTGAAAATCTAACGCTGTCAATGGCGTCTACTTGGGCGCCCAACATCAAGGTAAATGCCATTGCGCCCGCTCTAATTAAATTTAACCCAGGCGACAGCGATGCTTATCGAGCCAAGACTCTAAAAAAGTCACTATTACCTCGCGAAGGTGGGTATAAAGAAGTTGAAGTAAGCGTTAATTTCTTATTACAGAGTAATTATATTACTGGCAGAGTACTGCCATTGGATGGCGGTCGGCACTTAGTCACTAAATAATGAGCCTGCAATAACCAAAGCCCAGGAAATAACATCTGGGCCCAATAAATTTTATTCATTGCCGATATCAACGTCTTATCTATACAGTTATGTATGGTGTAATACGTGCCAAGTAAACGTGTAATTAGATGGAAGCTAATGTCTTCTGACTAAGCATGGATTAAAAAATAACAGCCTCAGCGTGTTTAGAATCACTACTAAAAAATAATCTCTTTAAAAATTTCATTGCCTAAAGTCTAAATTTTGCTCCAATCTAATTTCAATTAGATATTCATCGATAAAACTATGCCTGTAATAGTTACCGATAAGTTCTCATAATACTTTTATCTATATCAAGAATTAATAAAAAGTAAGTGAATGCTGGCAATCCAGATTCTTCATAAATGCCATTAAATTGTCGGAATCAACGATAAAAAAAGACGCTTTAAACAGTATTTACTTGCACTTTATAAATTTGTACGACCAACCTTTCGAACGTAAATCACGCTTACTCTATAAGTATCGTGACTGTTACACAACTGCTGTAAAGACTACACTTTTAAACATAGGCAATGTAATATTTGAAATATCGAGTGTTTAATAGACTCATGAAGATCCAATTAACAACATCAGCCGTATACATAAAATCACATGTATAGGTATCAGAATGCGGCGTCCAACACGAGATATCTTAGGTTATGCTGGTTTAATTCCTTTCATTGTTTTATCCGTTTATATCGCTTTTTATAGCAGCACGGGTATCAGCATTCTATTTTTTTCAAGTTACAGCGCTCTTATATCTTCTTTTATTGCCGGTACACTCTGGGGTCAGGCATTACATATAAATTCTGTTAATCGCTCAGCGCTATTCATACTTAGCAATTTTCTATCCCTTGCCGCTTGGTTCAGTGTGTTACTAATACTCTTGAATCATACTGTTTTGGGGGTCTGCCTTTTACTTATTATCAACGTAGTTTTATGGATGGTCGAAAAGCATCTTTTATGGAAGGTACTTGAATTTGAACTATTAGATCGTTTACATCACTACTGGAGACTTAGAGGAAATCTTACCTTTATAGTCGTTAGTGCACATATTGTCACCATTTTATCTCTAACATCAAAAGCTTGAAGGAGCTTTATTTATGTTTGATGCTTCTTTAAAAAAGCCAGAGCTTACTATATTAATTGATGGAGGTTGTCCTCTTTGTGTTATGGAGATGCGTCAGCTGAGACGTAAAGATACTAAAAACTTAATAGAAACTGTCGACATTCTCAGTGATGATTTCATTTTGCGTTATCCTCAGATTAATGCTGAGACTGCGATGAAGGTTTTACATGGAGAGCTAGCTGATGGTACTTGGATATCTGGCCTTGACGTCACCCATAAAGCCTGGACTTTAGTTGGCCAAGGTTGGCGGACAAGTTTTTTAAGATGGCCGCTCGTCAAGCCGATTGCCGACAGACTGTATTTGTATTTTGCCAGCCATCGTGATTTTATTTCTAAAATTCTAACCGGCAAATCGCGCATGAGCGACTGCCAACGTTGTAATAAATTGGGTGAGTAAAATGCAAAATATAAAGGTTACACTTTTAATCGGTGCGTCCAGTGCCATTGCTAAAAGTGTACGAGATAATCTTCTTGCTAATGGTGAGTTTGTAATCGCTGTAAGCCGTACCACTGCCGATATCTCTCATCCAAATCTAGAATGGTTTGTTTCTGATTATAGTGATCAAAGTATTTCCTCAATCTGTAATAATATCGCTAATTCGATGCGCCCATTATGTCGTGTAGGTATTTTTTTAGGTTTACTGCATAATGATGATTTTATGCCTGAAAAAAAGTTGGAAGATTGGAATTTCGATCAGAGCCGAAAGATATTTCATGTAAATGTTGAGATTCCACTTATGTGGTTATCTAAACTTGCACCTATGTTAAGTAAGGCTTGGCATCGTGCCGAACCTAAAGTTAGTATCGCTACCTTGAGTGCACGCGTGGGCAGTATCGGTGATAACAGCATTGGTGGTTGGTATAGTTATAGAGCCAGTAAAACAGCGTTGAATATGGCACTAAAAACAGCAGCTATAGAGCTAGCTCGTCGTGCTCCTAACACTAAGTTAATCTCCTTTCATCCGGGTACCACCGATACACAGCTGTCTAAACCTTTTCAAGCTCGCGTTCCAGCCAATAAGCTGTTCACTCCAGACTTTGTTGCCAAACGTCTATTAAATATCATGGACACCTCAAACGTGGACGGCACACTCAGTTACCTTGATTGGGACGACAAATCCATACCTTGGTGATCATATTAATCTAGTTAGTATATATATTGGCTAATATTCTTGGTATACCTAGCCCTGCAATAGTTTAAAATTGTTCATTTTTTGTGTGATTTTAAACTATGTAGTTAACCCATTCCTTTTATTATTTTGTCAATAAGTTAGATTTTATTTACCGTATTAGTCTATATTCAGCCCCACGTTACACCTACACACAATCAAACTTGAATATCAAAATGCCATAACTAACCTTTGTTTTAACAAGGCAATAAAGCAATGGATGTTGTGTATGCCGACACAAACACGTCACTTTTTAATCACTAAACTTGATCTGCGTCTTAAAAACAAAGACGGTATTATTTTTTCAGTACCTTAAGGTTGGGAAATTTACCCGCTGGCGATGCTTCAGTGTCTCAAAAATTAAAGTCGCTAGCACCCACCTGGACCGTTCAGAAAAAAGGTAGCAAGATATTTTCACATGGTGTCTGGGCAGCAACAGAATATATTCAGGCTGCCAAAGTGCTAGTTGCATCAAAGCGTGCAGATCCTGTCCATCTTAAGAAACTGGCTCAGGCTAAAATTCTCCGTGATAAAAAAGAACTAGTTTTCGGCGAAGATTTTCTACAGGCAATTGTACAATTGCTTAATTTCGATCCCAAATTTCAATCTATGGAGGATAAAGTTGCTGCGTTAGTAAAACAACACGTGACTCCGGTCGGTAGTGGTACCGTCGCGCGCAGCACTTCTGTAAAAATGGTCGATAAGGCCTCACTAGCCGTGATGGCATGGATGCGGCATCAAACAAGTCACTATGATTAAATACCTGTTGCGCGCATTAAAGGTGCAAGACGTCTGCTACGGCGAAAAATAGCCCAGCAATCAGAATGTATTTTAGCGAAGTATCGTATTGAAAGTGATATCGATGTTAATACTTGCCCGCTTTACAACGCATTGCAAAGGACAAACAAATAAAGTCAATCCATCGATTTTAGGCGAATAGTATTAATAAACAGCCTAGGATCATCAATTTTAGTTAGCATTGAACTACTGGGCAAACAATCGTCATCGACATAATCAGCGAAATTTGAGGTCGAATCAAACACTAAAATATCTAGCGCCAGTCGATCCATTCCATATATACCGCGGTGAATCATATCTGCTGAAAAGACCAATAGGTCTCCTGCTGATAAGTTAATTTTTTTACCACTAGAAAGATTATCACTGCTCACTTTGCCACTTTCTTCTTGTCGCACATTGAACTCTTCTTCGGTGTCCCATCGCTTGTGAGTTCCAGGCACTAACTCCATCCCTAGTTCATCAAATAAAGGGACTCGAAGGTGCAACACCTGTGTCTCAAGAATGACTTGCTTTTGCACATCAACATCATGGTCGTATTGACAATCGCGATGCCAGAAGTCTTTTTGTTGTGGATTAACCGGATTAAAGAATAATTGAGTATTCATGAAAGCTGGATTAACTGATATAACTGATTCGATTACATCCATTATTTTCTTTGAACTTATAAAATTAAATAGTTTAATTCTATCGTATCGAGATAAGTGATGACTGCCGGTAATCAAAGAAGAATTGAATGCCTCCTCTTTATAAAACTTTTCGTTAGCCTTTTTCCACAACTCATGAAATTTTAACACTACCAATTTAAGCGCTAATATTTCAGCCGCATTGAAATAGTTTCTAAGCACAAAGTATCCATGCTCTTTATATTGGTGATCTAACTGATTGCTATTAACTACCATTAACGAATAACACCTTAGTTTTTTTAATATCTAGATACAGCTTTCGGCAGCTTATGTATTTAGGCTCCGCTTTTTAGTCGGCCAATAAATTTTTTGCATGGACGGCCTCTGCCGGCGTTAACTCGCGGTAACCACGCGGCCAACCATCTTGCCAATAAGGCCAGCCATAACCCCAGCGATAATCTGTCGACCAAAATGGCGAACCGCCAGCACGGACTCCGGCCAACATTATCGTAGCCAGAGTCGGTTGCCCCAAAGCCTTAACGCACTGCTGTAACTCTGCATCGGCCTGCATTCGGGCTCTATAACTACCGCCCAGCCAGTAGGCTAAGTCGTGATTCACACAACAGTCTCGCCACAGAGTCTTCTGGCTTAAGGTACCGTCGGGAAACGAACTGCATCCGTCGGAACTAAAGGCTCGCAGCGCGCTATCTGCAAGCACTGTCCAAGGCAAGACAAAAAGTAATAATGTAAAAAGTATTTTAAGCATCAACGTATTTTACACGGCTGCTCTGTTCGGAAGCCCACTATGTATACTTTTGCCTTAATACGGCTAAAACTCGCTAAACCATGACCGTTAAAGCAGGTACAATAGTTATCCTTTTTAGATGTTTAGAGCGTGCAGGCGATGACCGAGAAGCAATCTATAGTCGACAAGCAGGCTGACCACTGTATTGACCAGCAACAAAGTGAAACTCACTTTGGTTTCGAGCAGGTCAACAGCTCTGACAAAGCCGGTCGTGTGGCCGAAGTTTTCCATTCGGTAGCCGCCAAATATGATGTCATGAACGACTTGATGTCGGCTGGCATTCATCGACTCTGGAAGCGCTTCACCATTGAAAAAGCCGCCGTGCGTCCAGGTCATAAAGTGCTTGACATTGCTGGTGGAACCGGTGATTTAAGCTTTAAATTCTCACGCTTGGTGGGCTGCGAAGGCTTAGTAGTGCTGTCAGATATCAACGATTCAATGCTCAAAGTGGGTCGCGACCGCCTGCTAGATCGGGGAGTCGCGGGCAATACTCAATACGCTCAACTTGACGCCCAATATCTGCCCTTCCCAGACAACAGCTTTGACGTGATTACTATCGCTTTTGGCCTGCGCAATGTGACCGACAAAAATATGGCGCTGTGCTCGATGCTGCGTGTGCTCAAGCCCGGCGGACGCTTGCTAGTATTGGAATTTTCCAAGCCTAGCAATACGCTACTGGAAAAGGTCTACGATACTTATTCATTCAAAGCCTTGCCGTTGATCGGTAAGCTAGTCACCGGCGATGCCGATAGTTACCGCTACTTAGCGGAGTCTATTCGCATGCATCCCGACCAAGAAACACTCAAGAGCATGATGGTTGATGCTGGCTTTGCCAACCCTGAGTACAGCAATATGACCGGTGGCATAGTTGCCCTGCACTCGGGCACTAAACCTTAATGGCTATCGATCCGACGCTCTCTACTGCGGCATTAACCGCAGCGGAAACGGCCATTAATCAGACCCTGCTGTACGATCCAGGTACTCGGCTGGCACTGGCTCAACTCGAAGGTCAGATATTGGCTATTGATGTTAGCGGCCCCGCTCTCACTCTATATCTAGCGTTTAATCGCGACGGACTGCAGCTACTCGGCAACTTCGAAGGCAATGTGAATACTCGCTTACGCGGCAAGGCGTTTAATCTTGCGGCGCTAATACGCGGTAATAACACTAGCCTGGCTAGTAGCGGGGTCGAGGTTTTTGGTAGCACCGCTTTGTTAGCCAAACTGCAAACAATTGCCCGCAATATTGACATCGACTGGGAAGAACCGCTGATACAACTGTTTGGCGACCTACTTGGCCATCAAAGTGCCGAATATATTCGCTGGCGCTGCGGCTATATTCAGGCACGCTTAAAAACAGGCCTGCGCCTAGGCAGCGAGTTTTTAACTGAGGAAAATCGCAGCCTACCTGCCCATGCCGAATTGGAATTTTTTTATCAGCAGGTCGATACCCTACGCACAAGCACAGATCGGGCCGAGGCCAAATTGCAGGCACTGCTGGCCCGCATTAATACGCCCCCCTCCAACACGTCCCAACCCTAGGGCCAACTCATGCGCTCCCTCTTCTTGTCACTGGTCCGAATTTTACAAATACTGCGCGTGGTTATTCGCTACCGCCTTCATAGTTTGGTTCCCAGCCAGCATCAACCTCTGTGGCTAACTCTGCTACTAGCACCGCTGTACCTGCTGCCGGCATCTAAATTGAGTCGCGGCGAACGCTTGCGCCGAGCCTGCGAAGACTTAGGACCAATTTTTATTAAGTTTGGCCAATTGCTCTCGACCCGCCCCGATGTTGTGCCCGCCGATATGGTGGCCGAACTTGATCACCTACAGGACAATGTGCCGCCGTTTGACGGCGAGCAATTCACCAGCATGGTCGAAGCTTCACTGGGTGCACCGGTGGACGAGGTGTTTGCTGAATTCCAGCGCACACCACTGGCTTCAGCCTCGGTGGCGCAAGTACATGCCGCCAAGCTACACAATGGACTTGATGTGGTGGTTAAGATTATTCGCCCCGGCATCGAAAAGACCATCGAACGCGATGTCGAACTGCTGTTTATGCTGGCCGCTATTATCGAAAAGGTCAGCGCCGACGGACGCCGCCTGCGGCCTGTGGATGTGGTGCAAGACTACAAAATCACTATTTTCGATGAGTTGGATTTACAACGCGAAGCTGCCAATGCCTCACAACTAAGGCGTAACTTTGTCGGCACAGACAAAGCCGAGATGCTCTATGTACCCGAAGTCTATTGGGATTACTGTCGTCCTAATTTAATGACCATGGAGCGCATTTACGGTATTCCAGTAACCAACATGGCCGAATTAGAGGCGCAAAACACCAATATGAAAGTGTTGGCAGAGCGCGGTGTAGAGATATTTTTCACTCAAGTTTTCGATCACAACTTCTTTCACGCCGACATGCATCCCGGCAATATCTTTGTCTCGCGTAACAATCCCCAGCAACCACAATACATTGCCATAGACACAGCGATCGTCGGCTCGCTTACCACTGAAGATCAGTTCTACTTGGCACGTAACTTACTCGCGATGTTCCGCCGCGATTATCGCCAAGTGGCCGAGTTACACGTGCAAAGCGGCTGGGTACCTAAAGACACCCGCGTCAATGACTTTGAAGCCGCTATTCGCAGCGTTTGTGAGCCGATTTTTGAAAAGCCACTGGGTGAAATCTCTTTTGCGTTGGTCTTGATGAACCTTTTTCGCACCGCGCACCGTTTCAATATGGAAGTACAACCACAACTAGTACTACTGCAAAAAACCCTACTCAACATCGAGGGGTTAGGCCGCCAGCTATACCCGCAATTAGACCTGTGGAGCACCGCGCATCCGTATCTGGAGCGCTGGATTAAAAACCGCTTTAGCCCCTGCACACTTCTCGAACAGCTTAAGCGCAGTGGCCCGGACTGGATGGAACAAGTGCCGCAAATTCCACAACTGATTAACAACGCTCTGCAACAAGCTAAGAGTCTGGGCGAAATAGCACCGGAACTGCATCAGGTGGTGCGCGGTTTTAGTCAGCGCAAACAACAGGTGAACCGCTACAAGCGCATGACCTTTATCGGTTTAGCCGCTATTGTAGCCGCCGCGCTGAGCGCCTCACCGGAATTGAGTGCACAAGTAAAAGCGCTGCCGGTTAGTACTTGGCTACTCGCCGCCACAGGTATCTTGATACTAGTATTTCGCTAATGCGCCACAAAAGAAGTAAAATTAAACTCTCAACCCAACTTTTAAGTCCGATATCGTGATTGTTATGAATCAAACCGTACTGCAAACCAAGGCTCAACCTATTGATCAAACTTTAAATGAGAAGTTTATCGAGCAGGTGAAGTGGACCGATGACGGCTTAGTAGCAGCCATCGCTCAAGACCATAAAAGTGGTCGTATCCTAATGATGGCTTGGATGAATCGCGAGTCACTGCAGCTAACTGTGGCTGAAGATCGCGCAGTCTACTTTTCGCGCTCGCGCGGCAAATTGTGGCGCAAGGGCGAGAGCTCTGGCCATGTGCAAAAGCTGCACGAAATCCGCCTAGACTGCGACGCCGACGTACTGGTATTACAAGTCGAGCAAATAGGCGGCATGGCCTGCCACACCGGCCGCGAGTCCTGCTTTTATCGCGTACTGAAAGATGGCGAATGGCAGACTGTCGACAAAGTTATCAAAGACCCTTCCGAGATTTACTAACATGAGCGATATTTTAAGCCAGCTGGGCGATATTTTAGAGTCCCGTAAAAATACTGCAGAAGGTGAAAGTTCCTACGTTGCTAGCCTGCACGCCAAGGGTCTGAACAAGATTCTGGAAAAAATTGGCGAAGAGGCGGTGGAAACGATCATTGCCGCCAAAGACGCCCAGACCTCGGGCGACAACAGCGATGTGATTTACGAGACCGCTGATTTGTGGTTTCATACTCTGGTGGCGCTGTCGAATTTGGGCGAGCGTCCGGAAGCCGTAATCGATGAATTGGCGCGTCGCTTTAACATGTCCGGCCTTACTGAAAAAGCCAATAGAAACTCTTAATTTACAGGCACGGTTGATATCCATAATCAATCGCGTCTAACGCGGACCAACAGCCGCTGTGGTGCACGCATCACAACATTAAAACGGAAAAATATTATGTTTGGTATCAGCCCCGGTCAACTGCTCATTATTCTTGTTATTGTGCTACTTATTTTTGGTGGCAAACGCCTGCGTGGTTTGGGTGGCGACGTCGGCACTGCCATTAAGGGCTTCAAAAAAGCCATGTCCGAAGACACAAAAGAGGACGATAAAGAGGACAATAAAAGCCTAGAAAAATCTCAGGGCGACGATCAGTCTGACGAAAAACCTGACTCCAAGCTCGATTCAAAATAAAGCCGAGCACCGATTATGTTCGATATGGGTTTTTTTGAACTCCTAGTGATAGCCGTCGTTGGCTTGTTGGTTATTGGCCCAGAACGTTTTCCCGGCGCTGTGCGCTCATGCGGACTCTGGATCGGCCGCATGAAACGAGTGTTGCGCGAAACTCGTACTTCCCTTGAAGAGCAGGTCGGTGTCGATGATATTCGCCGTCAGCTTCACAACGAAAACGTTATGCGTTCTATGGCGGCATCTGCCGAAGAAATAAAACGCACCCTCAGTGAAAAGCCCTTCGATACTGACAGCGAATCCAGCATTGACGAGGCAGCTGAATCGGACCCCGAGCTAAACAACCTCAACAACTCTGCAGAAAAAAAATCCTCATGAACACCGAGTCGAACTCTCCACAGAATTCCTCACACACTAAATCTCAGTCTTTGGTGCAGCACCTCATTGAGCTGCGCAATTGCTTGCTACAAATTCTCTTTCTGGTAACACTGATTTTCGGTGGATTATTTTATTTCGCCAATGATATTTACGCGTTCGTGTCTGAGCCGATTCGCGACCAACTGCCTACGGGCAGCACGATGATTGCAACGGATATTACTGCCACTTTTTTAGCCCCGTTTAAGCTGACATTTTTTGTCTCGGTATTTGCCGCTATTCCTTATATTTTGTACCAGTTCTGGTCTTTTATTGCCCCAGGGCTCTACCGCAGCGAAAAGAATCTACTGGCACCTCTGATGGTGTCTAGCGTATTACTTTTTTACGCTGGCATTGCCGTTGCTTATTATGCAGTACTGCCAGTAATATTTAAATTTCTCACTATGACGGCACCCACCGACATTCAGGTAATGCCTGATATCAGCCTGTATTTGAATTTATCACTGAAATTATTTTTTGCGTTTGGTGTGGCATTTGAAATCCCAATCGCCACGGTGCTTTTGATTTGGTCAGGTATCACTACGCCCGACAAACTCGCCACCAAGCGACCCTATATTATAGTCGGCTGTTTTTTTGTGGGTATGTTGTTAACACCACCGGATGTGATCTCACAACTAATGCTCGCCATTCCTATGTGGCTGCTATTTGAAATTGGCATTATCTGTGGGCGCATGATTAAGGCCAAGCAGCGCCCGAGCGCAGACGGTGACCAAACTGATATTTAAAGTATAGCCAGCGGGCTATGTTGGCGGCCACTGACATTGATTCAATGTGGTCGCTTTACAAATCCTCGGCGCCGACCTTAGCGTGGTTTTTGACCCCAGCCCACGGACTCTCCGAGCCTTGCGCCGCAATTCGACATCTGGCTCATACAAATCACATGCTGGGCGGATTGGTTGGCGCGCAACTCTGCCGTCTTGCGCAGGCGCTCAATGAACTTTAATTGCGCTTGCTCCAACTATGCGGTGTGCTCGAATACTGTCTGCTCAAAGATTTCATCCTACTTAATTGAAGAATAAGCCGGATGATACTTATCATGCAAAAGAGGAGGCATCAAAGAGAGTCATGTTTCCAACAAAAAGGTCACAGGTCCATCGTTAGTAAGGGACACTTTCATATCTGCTGCAAATATACCTGTGGCAACTTTTCTGTATTGCAGGCGTAGCTGCTCGACAAAATAATGGTATAAACCCTCGGCCACGGCAGGATCACCGGCATTGCTAAAGCCTGGACGCAAACCCTTTTGGGTGTCCGCGACTAATGTGAACTGCGAGATCACCAGAATACCGCCGTCTACCTGCTGCACATTCAGGTTCATCTTGCCGTCAACATCGGAGAAAATACGGTAATTCAATAGTTTGTGCAGCAGCTTATCGGCTTGCGCTTTGTCATCGCCTTTTTGCACCCCCAGTAACAACAATATACCTCCGTCGATAGCGCCGACTGTTTCGTCTTCCACCACCACGCTAGCTACACTCACTCGTTGAATTAGACCGCGCATGACTCTCTCTCGTAATCCCAAAAACGCAGTTTAGCATTCAGCTCGAATACAATATGGATCTAATATCACCCAACCCGCTGTTGGAGGTAATAGACTCATGCGCTGAACGCGCGTTTAAAGACGAGTGTTTCTTAGCGCAACTAAGTACAAGGCACGACTTTAAGCCGAGGGCAAAAACTCATCAGCAAAGCGCCTCGACATATCGCGCGTCGCGCGTATCAATGCGTCGGTAATACTGGGTTCGCGCGAGGTATGGCCAGCATCGCGCACTATGTGCAGTTCAGAGTCATGCCACACTTGATGCAGGGCAAAAGCATTGTCGAGCGGGCAAACCATATCATAGCGGCCGTGCACTATGATTCCGGGTATGCCCTCTAGCTTTTTAGCGTTACGTAGAATCTGATTGTCTTCTAAAAACGCATTATTGACGAAAAAATGTGCCTCGATACGCGCCAATGACATGGCTAAATGCGGATTAGAAAAAGCCTCGATAACATCGGCATTGGGTCGAAGTGTTGCGCAGCGCCCTTCCCAGAGCGACCAAGCCTTGGCTGCCGCCATCTTGGCCAGCTCATTATCACCCGTTAAACGCTCATAGTAAGCACCGATCATATCAGCGCGCTCATAATGGGGAATCGGCTGTAAGTATTCCTCCCAGTAGTCCGGAAACACATGACTAGCACCAAGCTGATAAAACCAATATAGATCCTTTTGCCGACACAGAAAAATTCCACGTAAAATTAACCCCATCACCTTTTCAGGGTAGGTCTCGGCGTAGATTAGGCTGAGTGTAGAGCCCCAAGAGCCGCCAAATAATACCCACCGATCAATCTCTAACTGCTGACGAATGACCTCTATATCGGCAACTAACTGTTGAGTACTATTATTCTCTAATTCGGCATGCGGCTTGGAGCGGCCGGCACCGCGCTGATCAAACAACACGATACGATAGCGCTCTGGATCAAAGAAACGCCGATCTAAATTTCCACAGCCCGCCCCTGGCCCGCCGTGCACAAACAGAACGGGGATTCCCTCGGGATTGCCGCACTGTTCAACGTAGAGCCGATGCGGAGACTCTACCTCTATTTCACGCGTATCAAAGGGCTTAATTTCTGGGTAGAGAATCAACATGATAGGTACCTCAATAACCACTTGATAAGTGTAGTCACTGATAACAAAACAAGTGCCATATTTAATACCCAACACATTCTACTGACACTATGCTGTCAGTAGAATGTGTTTAAACTATGCTGTTTACTTAATTGATAGGGAGATAAACTCATGCTCAGCGGTAACACACAGACACTGAGCCACACTAACTTCAACAATCATAAAATAAAAAGTAGAGATCATTTCACACTACCGGAACAACAGCCTGATAAGCGGCGTGATTTAATGGAAATGAAGCTATGAGCACGGTTAGCCGATGCCAATGGTGCGGCGATAGTGACATTTATCAGCAATATCACGATACCGAGTGGGGCCTGCCACTGTATGACGAACAACAGCTGTTCGAATTTTTACTGCTTGAAGGGGCACAGGCAGGGCTGTCGTGGATTACTATTTTAAAAAAACGCGAGGGCTATCGCCAAGCCTTTGACAACTTTGATGCCGTTAAAATTGCTGCCTATGATCGGGGTAAAATTGCCGAACTACTGCTAAACCCTAATATTGTTCGCAATAACCTTAAAGTGAACAGCGCCATTAAAAATGCCCGCGCATTTGTGGCTATGCAGAAAAGCGGCGAAAGCTTCGTTGAATTTATATGGAATTTCGTTGGCGGCCAGCCACGCATTAATCAGTTCAAGAAAATAAGTGATATACCCGCCACCACTCCCGAATCCGATGCCATGAGTAAGGCGCTAAAGATAAAGGGCTTCAACTTTGTTGGCAGCACAATCTGCTATGCCTTCATGCAGGCCACGGGTATGGTTAATGACCATGTTGTAAGCTGCTTTCGATTTAAACAGTGTCAGCGATAACAGCGGCACCGGTTTTATGCACCAGCAACTATGGCATGGTGAATGAACATGCTGCCAGCCGCTTTCGATTCAAACCGTGTCAGCGATAACAGCGGCAACGGCTTTATGTACCAGCAACCATGGCATGGTGAATGATCATATTGCCAGCGGCTTTCGATTTAAGCCGTGCCGGCGATAACAGAATACTGTTTTTCGACTAGAATAATACTCAAATGCTCTATTCAGGAATGGACTCTTTATGCGCTTATGTTTAGCTCTAACACTGCTACTTTGGCAAACGCTGGTACTTGCCGACACCTCGGTATGGAAGGTCAGTAAAGGCGAGCAAAGCCTGTTTATTGGCGGTACCTTACATATATTAGCACCGTCGGATTACCCCCTACCCGACAGTTTTTCAACGTCCTACCAACAGGCGCAAACGTTGGTATTTGAAACAGACCTGTCTGCTTTGTCCTCGCCCGAGTTTCAGCTGCAGATGCTGACAGCCCTTACCTACCCCGACGGTAAAAATTTAAAATCGGTACTTGAAGAGGATACCTACCAACGCTTAAATACTTATTGCCAAGCGCGCGATTTACCGCTGGATAACTTCCTCAAATTTAAACCGGCTCTACTAACGATCACTTTAACGATGATAGAACTACAGCGTATGGGAATTTCCAGCGCAGGGGTCGATGAGCACTTTTATAAGCAGGGTACTAAAGACGGCAAAACCTTACTGAAACTTGAAACCACCGAGCAGCAATTGCAGTTTTTAACGTCTATGGGCGAGGGTCAAGAAGATCAGCTAATCTTGAGCACCTTAGATGATATGGACAGCTTGGCTAAAATGATGGCAACACTGAAATCAGCTTGGCGCAGTGGCGACAGCAATAAACTGTTGGAGACGGCCATTATGCCGATAAGCAGTGATTATCCAGAACTGTATCAAAACCTATTGGTATCGCGTAATAACAGCTGGCTACCGCAAATTGAAGCCATGTTTAAAACGCCAGCAACCGAATTTATTTTAGTCGGCACCCTGCATCTGGTCGGTCCCGATGGCATTATTGAACGACTACAAAAAAGCGGCTACCGAGTGGAGCAATTATAGTCAATACGACCTGAATCAATCATACTGTAAGCTCATGAAATAACTGGGTTTTGTCACTATGGGCACAAAAAAGCCCACTATCCATTGGGGCATTATCGGCTGCGGCGCTGTTACTGAAGTGAAGAGCGGCCCTGCGTTATA
This sequence comes from uncultured Cellvibrionales bacterium, assembly GCA_913050115.1. GTDB lineage: Bacteria > Pseudomonadota > Gammaproteobacteria > Pseudomonadales > Cellvibrionaceae > UBA1124. The sequence continues at coordinate 6,673 of CAJWZU010000032.1, read as the reverse complement.
CCAAGCCGAGGGTTCTTGCGTTAGCGGTGTTTTCCGTCGCAACATTCATAAAGCCCACGATTACGCCTCACGCCATAATATTGAACATGTTTTTACCAGTGCCAAGGCCTTAATTAACAGCGCGTATGTCGACGCAGTTTATATAGCCACACCACCCAATAGCCACTGTGAACTAGCTCTGCAAGTCGCCACTGCGGGCAAGCCCTGTTGTGTAGAAAAACCCATGGCTAACAGCTATCTCGATTGCCAGCGAATGATTGCAGCATTTGAAAAAACCGAGCAAGCCTTGTTTGTGTCTTATTACCGTCGCTCATTGCCGCGCTTTATACAGGTACAGCGGTGGCTAGAAAGTGGCGCTATAGGGAAGGTACGACAAGTGCACTGGCAATTTTGTAAACCTGCCAACGAGATCGACCGTTCGGGCCAATACAATTGGCGCACCGATATCAGTATTGCCCCTGGAGGTTACTTCGATGATCTTGCCAGTCATGGCTTAGACTTAATACAACACTTGCTTGGCGATATCAAAAACGTCAGCGGTCTGCACAATAATCAGCAACAGCTATATAGCTCAGCCGACGCGATAAGCGCCTGCTGGCAACATCAAGATGGGGTGATGGGCAGCGGCAACTGGAATTTTGGCGCCAGCGATAGGCGCGACCGCATAGAAATTATCGGTAGCGCTGGCCGTATTGAATTTTCGGTATTTCAGGAGCAACCGATACAGCTATTTAATAATCATGGTGAAAAATCACTGTTTATCGACAACCCAACTCATATTCAGCAGTACCATGTCGCCAATATGCTGGCGCATTTAAACGGCCAAGGCCAACATCCTAGTACCGGTTACAGCGCGGCTAAGACCAGCTGGCTAATGGCGCAGATACTCAGACAATAACTCACCCAGTTGTCTGCACCCATACATGTGACATAGTGTTAGATTCGCTATGATTAACAACATCCTGCTGAACGAGTGACTCAATGAGTATCAAGCACCTCGATAAACTTTTCAAACCTAGCTCCGTGGCCGTGGTGGGGGCATCCAACAAAGCTAACCGCCCCGGTAATGTGGTAATGAAAAATTTACTGCAGGGCGACTTTGCCGGCCCAATCATGCCGGTCACCTTTAAATACACAGCGGTAAATGGTGTATTAGCTTATAAAACCATTGCCGACTTACCGATTGTGCCCGACCTGGCTATTGTGTGCACTCGTGCCCAAAGGGTGCCTGAGATACTTACCGCACTCGGCGACAAAGGTTGCCAAAACGTTATTGTTATTGCCTCGGGGCTAGGTGTTACTCCCGCTGAGACCAGTGATACCGAAGCCTTCGAAACTCTCCAAGATCGAATCCTTACCATCGCCAAGCCCTACGGTATGCGAATTTTAGGCCCAAACAGCATAGGTTTGATGGTGCCGGGTTTAGGTCTTAACGCCAGTTATGCACATGTAGATGCACTACCCGGCAAGATCGCCTTCGTGTCACAGTCATCGGCAGTCTGCGCAACTATTCTGGACTGGGCCAATCCGCGCGGTATTGGCTTTTCAACTGTTGTCGCCCTAGGTGACTCCGCCGATATCGACTTTGGCGAACTGATCGATTACCTCGGTCGCGATGTTAAAACTCGCGCAATTTTGTTGTACATAGAATCTATAGAACAAGGCCGTCAGTTCATGTCAGCCGCTCGCGCTACCTCGATTACCAAACCAATACTGGTCATTAAGGCCGGTCGCAATCGCGAGGGCGTCACCGGTGCCATGCACTTAACCGATGATGCATCCAACAACGACAATGTCTATGACGCCGCGTTTAAACGCGCAGGTATGCTGCGTGTAGATGATTTACGCGAGCTCTTTGCCGCGGTAGAAACACTCGCCTATGGCAAACCCGTTATTGGCGAGCGCTTGGTAATGCTGACCAATGGCATAGGTCCAAGCATGATGGCGCTCGACACCCTAATTGAAACCGGTGGCCGCTTGGCGAGCCTTGACGAGGTAACGACAGAGAAGCTACAAGCCATTATCCCCAATGGCGGCAGTGTTACCAACCCAGTCAATTTACTCGGTGATGCGCAACCAGAGCTCTATCAGCAGGCACTGGATATTTTACTAGACGCCGGCGGTGTCGATAATGTTCTGGTAATGCACTCACCGTCAGCGCTGACCAACAGCAGCGCCTATGCCGACAAAGTGATTCACACGATTAAGCGACACACCGGTAAGATACCGAATATTTTGGTCAATTGGATGGGAGAGCAAGCCTCTCAAACAGCACGCAAACACTTTGCTCGCGCGGGTATTCCTTCTTTTCGTACCCCCGAGGGAGCCGTCGGTGCTTTTATGCACATGGTTCAATATCGCCGTAATCAAAAATTGTTGCAGGAAACACCTGAGTCAGTGTCTGACGATAGTGAACAACAATCTGAGCTGGCCGCTAAACTTATCCAACAAGCGCTAAGCGACGGTTTAGAGCAGTTCGATACATATCACGCTAAAGAACTACTAGCCGCCTACAAACTAGATTCCATTCCGGCTCGCATGGCTTATACCGCCGCTCAAGCAGCTCAGTTAGCAGAAAGCCTAGGTTACCCACTGGCAGTAAAATTGATCAGTAATGATATACGCAAAAAATCAGATGTAATGGGCGTAATGCTCAACCTTGCCACCCAGGAAGATGTTCACAATGCCTGCGAGGGTATGCTGAGCAGAGCTTATGACGCATATCCCGAGGCAGACATTGAAGGATTTTTACTGCAGAGTATGGCTCGCCGAGCGGGCAGTCATCAGCTTCGCTTAACGGTGCGCAACAATCCGGTATTTGGACCAATTCTGTTTCTCGGTGAGGGAGGATCAAGTCGCAACATTCAGCGTGATTCTGTCGCTGCCCTACCACCGCTCAATATGGCCCTATCGCGCTATTTAATAATTCAGGCGTTGGCCGAGGGGAAACTTCGCGATCGCCACTTACCTATTCCAATTGACCGCCAAGCGCTGAGCTTAACACTGACTCGAGTCAGTCAGATGATTGTCGACAATCCTGAAATCTGTGAAGTCGACATGACACTGCTCACCGCTCCCAAACTTATGCAGGTGCTTGAAGTCAGCATGTTATTGTCAGCCGATACTGACTCTCGGCAACTGGCCATTCGCCCCTATCCAAAACATTTAGAGGAAATGTTTACCCTGCGCAGTCAGCGCCAAGTTACCCTTCGGCCAATACGCCCCGAAGACGAAGCCACTCACCAAGCTTTCGACCAATCGCTGTCTAAAGAAGATCGCTACAAACGCTACTTTGGTGAAGTAGCATCTTTTTCCCACGAACAAATGGCTCGTTTAACACAGATCGATTACGATCGAGAAATGGCCTTTATCGCTACAGCGATCGATGTCGACGGTAAACCTGAAACCTTAGGAGTGGTTCGTGCGCAGATGGACCCCGACAATTATGAAGCCGAATTTGCCATCATTATACGTTCAGATATGAAAGGCGAAGGGCTGGGCAAGCGGCTACTAGAAAAAGTGATTGAGCACTGCCGCGCTCATGGCACCGAGGTTTTAAGCGGCATCACTATGCTACAAAATCGTGGTATGGCTACTCTGGCGCGAAAGCTCGGCTTCGATGTCAAAACTGATATGGAAGAGGGCATGATTGAGATGCGTCTAGAGCTTAAACAGTAGGCTTAAAGTCTAAAGCTTACCCAGTGCTTTAATGTGCGCCACAGCCGAACGCGCTAAGGCGCCGCTTTCGTAGCCACCCTCTAAAGCCGAAACTATGCCTAAGCAGTCATCACTGCTGTCCATATAGCTGCGCAACTGTTCTGACACCCACTGATAATCAACTTCAGTCAATGACACCTGAGACATATCGTCTAGTAGATGAGCATCAAAGCCGGCTGATATAAATATCAATTGGGGATTAAAATCCGCCAATGCAGGTAACCATTGGTCAGTAATGGCTTGCCGAAACTGGGCACCTTTAGTGACCGCAGGCAGCGGTGTGGCAACAAAATTAGTGCGATGACTTGTTATTTCAGTCTGCGGAAAAAGCCTATCCTGAAAACTGGAGCAAAATAGAACACGAGGATCATCGATAAAGACATCTTCAGTGCCGTTACCATGGTGAACATCAAAATCAACAATCGCCACTCGCTGCAGCGCATACTCTGCCAAGGCATAAGCAGCCCCGACCGCAATGTTGTTATAGAAGCAAAAACCCATAGCCCGCTTCCGTTCGGCATGATGCCCAGGAGGTCGTACGTTGGCAAATACGGCCTTGGTTAATCTCTGCATTACAATATCGACGCCAAGCACTACACTTCCCGCCGCACGGCTGGCGGCAATAAGTGTCTGCGGCGATAAAAAGGCATCCTCACCGATTTCAACAAAACCGTCCAGAGGAGCTTTGGCAGCAAGGGCATCTAAATAGTCGCTATCGTGAACTCGCTCAAGTTGCTCGCGAGTAACCTGCGGACCATCGCGATACATAAGTACATAATCGAGCCCGGAAGATACTAGCTGGTTAGATATAGCATCGATACGCGCTGAATTTTCAGGGTGCTCGTCACCAGCAATCTCAGGCATTACATGCAGATGGCAATCAGGATGGCTAATAATACATACAGTCATACTATTTTTATTCTTAGTTTATGATGCTCTAATAGCGCGTTTAATAGTAACAAATGACGACACTCGCAAGCACGCGAAATCACTATACAATATAGCCTGTAACTTCTTGGATAATATTTTATGTCACGCTTTAGTGCCAAAAACTCTAACACCGATGATTACCACAGCGAATTCAAGAAACGCCGAGGCACGACCGGCGTCTTAATCACTAATCTGGGTACACCAAACGCGCCGACCACAGCTGCCTTGCGCAGCTATTTACGCGAATTTTTATCTGATACTCGCGTGGTTGAAATACCGCGACTACTTTGGTTCTGTATTCTATATGGCATCATACTGCCTCTGCGGCCAAAGAAATCAGCGGCACTGTACAAAAGTGTTTGGACCGAGCAGGGCTCACCACTGCTAGCCATCAGTCGTGCACAAGAGCAAAAGCTACAACATAAACTTGGCGATAAAGCTGTTGTTAAGCTCGGTATGCGCTACGGAACGCCCTCTATAGCCGAAAAACTACGTGAGTTTCAACAGCAAGGCATTACGCGCATAGTTGTACTCCCTTTATACCCACAGTATGGAGGGCCTACCACAGGCTCTACTTTCGATGGAGTGACCAAGGAGATCAATCGTTGGCGCTATGTCCCTGAGTTTCATTTTATCAATCATTACTATCGTACCGAAGCCTATATTCAATCACTAGCCAATAGCATCACTGAAGCCCTTAATCCCGAGGCGTTGCCTGAAAAATTAATACTCTCATACCACGGTATGCCCAGGTTGTTCTTAAAAAACGGTGACCCTTATTATTGCCACAGCATGAAGACCACATCGTTATTAAAAGAAAAATTGCAGGAGATGTTTGATTTTTCTGATGATCAGATTATCACTACATTCCAATCACGCTTTGGTAAGGCCGAGTGGTTAAAACCCTACACAGACGTAACGCTAGAGGACTTGGCTAAATCCGGTGTAAAAAATATTGCTATTGCATGCCCCGCTTTTAGCGTTGACTGCTTGGAAACGTTAGAAGAAATAGCAGTAGAAAATAGAGATATATTTATAGAGGCTGGCGGTGAGACCTATCAATATATTTCTGCCCTTAATGATCGCGATGATCATATTGCCGCAATGGCAGAGCTAATTAACCCGTATCTATAGGAAATACTGTAATAACATCACCTTGATGCCAGCAGTCATACTTGTCCATAATTGCGCTAAATAGCTCGGACTTCAGCAGCTTATTTAGCCAATCACCCAGATAAGTATAGGGCGCTTGATCGAACCAAGCTTTATCCACAAATGCGAATTGACGTATAAAGGGAAATATAGCGATATCGGCCACGCTCATGGCATCCCCTATCAAGTATTTTGATCGCGAAAGCCGACTGTTTAAATCAAATAAATATACCTCTGCATTTTTTCGGTAATGTTCTTGGCTATGCTCAGGGTAACCCACCGAATATTTATATCTGTCTAACCAGGGCTTAAAATCATTGTCATTACGGTTGATCAAAAACTGTATTTCACCCTGTTGATCTTGGCATAGCCCCGCATACCAGTTGTCTGGGTCGTATTGCTTTAGAGCCCACATGATAACCTCACGACTCTCCGCAACTACCTCGCCATTGCTCTTTAGCAATACTGGAACAGTGCCCTTTGAAGATACTTCGAGCATCTGCTTTGGCTTGTCCTTCAACAGTATTTCTCTGATTTCTACCTTTATACCGCTATAGTAAATCGCCATGCGAGCGCGCATGGCGTAGGGGCAGCGTCGGAAAGTATAGAGAATCGGCAGTTGAGTATTTGGCATAGGGTTAGCTTCATTATTTGAGCTGTTTGTTGAGCTAACGATCGTGAATCTACGGCAATGAACTTGATCACCAGACGAATTAGTCTGCCTGCACTGGGACATCGCTGTACGACCCTATGGGGTTCTTTAGCCGATCAGTTACGACAGGTGGAGACACATTCTTGCGGCACTATTTATATAATATATTATTAAACTCTAGACCAACAAAAAAGCCCCGACGCGTTAGCGTTGGGGCTTTTT
>CAJWZU010000031.1 GCA_913050115.1 uncultured Cellvibrionales bacterium | reverse complement strand
CCTATTGATGTGTAGTCCACACCGGTTTTGGCTATCTGCGGCAGTGTATCTTTTGACACATTACCAGAGGCTTCAAGTTTTGCACGCCCTTGATTGATCTCCACGGCTTTGCACATATCGTCAAAGCTAAAATTGTCGAGCATGACGACATCGGCACCGGCATTTAGGGCCTGCTGTAGCTCTTCTAAAGACTCCACCTCAACTTCCACCGGTTTTTTAGGCGCCAGTTCACGCGCAGCTTCAATAGCTTGCTCGATACCGCCGCAGGCGGCGATATGGTTCTCTTTAATCAGGAAGGCATCATAGAGCCCTATGCGGTGGTTGTGGCAACCGCCAAAGGTAACGGCGTATTTTTGTGCGGTGCGCAGGCCCGGGAGGGTTTTGCGGGTATCGAGAATCTTTAGGCTGCTGCCTTCTACTAATGCAGCATATTCGGCGCAGGTAGTGGCAATGCCCGACAGCAGCTGCACAAAGTTGAGTGCGGTGCGCTCACCGGTCAGCAGGCTGCGAGCCGTGCCTTTTAACTCGAACAGCGTGCTATTAGCGCAAGCTATGTCGCCATCTTGCACGTGCCAGATAATAGCCACTTTGGCATCTAACTGGCGAAAGGTTTCCTCAACCCACTGACGACCGACGAAGATACAGTCTTCGCGAGTGATAATAGTCGCCTGCGCTTGATTGGCGGCGGGGATGAGGCGTGCGGTAATGTCGCCGCTCTCTCCTTCTTGGCCTTGGGCCTGCCAGTTGTCGTTACCTAAGTCTTCATTCAGGGCGTCACGCACACTGCGGATAATGTCTTGTTTTAGGTTGGGGATGGCGTCAAACATAGTTTGGTTTCTGTTGGGTTGGATGGTGAGGCTAAAGTGTCTTACCGATGCGATCGATGTGATCTTTGAGGGCTGAATTGGTCAGAGTGTTGTAGTTGACGACATCAAAAAATAGCGGGATACGAGTTTCTTCGTTGAGCTGGTAGGTAATATGGCTGATTTGATCTAAATTGAGATCCCCAAAAAGAGCAATATCCACATCAGAGCCGCGGCGGTAAGAACCCTTGGCTCTGGAGCCAAATATAACGGCGCGTTCTATCTCTGGTGTTTTGGCTAAAACTTGGCGTATTTCGTCCAGATAATGTTCTTTTAGCCCGAAATCGTGGGTGTTTGAAAGGTTATTCACTGTGGCGTGCTCTTTGGTTTAAATCCAATTGCAATTGAGTGAATATGGCGGTGTAGCGACTTTGAATGACGTCAGTCAGCATTTTTGAAAATGCTTCGTCGTAGCGATGAGTGGTGGTGTTACGTTTTTCTAGCGCGTCTAGCCAGCAATCGCCGTCTTCGATCAGGTCCATTTGAAAGGCTTGTTTTATCGTTTCTCTGGGGCTTTTAACTGCGATGCCTTCAGAATACAGGTAGTCTTTAAGTGTCTTCCAGCTCAGCTCAAATACTACTTCGAATAACTTGATCAGTGCTATGGACTCAACCCAGTCGAGGTTTTCTCGAAGGCTTAATTCATGCAGGTGTTTATAGGCACGATTTAAATTGTCTAGGCGCTGTATCCAACGTACATCAGTCATGGCTATGGGGCTTGAGTTGTTTAATTGCGTATTTTATCAGGCTTATCTTGAGCTGGATATTAGCGATACTGCCGCAAGGTCAACATCTTGCCTTTCTGACTGAATTCAATTTGTTTCAGGGCACTCATGCCTAGCAGTATCTCCTCGCCATTCATGCCGGGGTTGATGCTGGCGTTGATGTTAGGCAGTTCTATCGGGCCCAGTTGCAGCTTGTCGATGCGGGTGGCACGCACCTGGACTTGGCCGTTGGCGGTTTGGGCAATATGGGGGCGACCGGGTATTAGCCCGAGTTTGGCGGCGAGGTTCTTAGGCACTACTACCGCGCTGGCGCCGGTATCGAGCATAAAGGTGACCGGCACACCATTGATTAGACCGCTGGCGACATAGTGGTTGAAGCGGTTGCGCTCCAGTACCACTTCCCGCAGTGCTTCTGTTTGCTTACCGGCGAGCGCCTGATTGGGATTGTACTGACGCTCCTCTAGATTGCCAAACACCAGTGTCAACAGGCCGAGGGCCAGTATCCAGAATATAACGAGCATACCGCGGCCAAAGGGTCGGCCGGCTTGCTCTGAAGGCGGTTGTGCAGACAAGGCTTATTCCTCTTTTAAGGGTAAGTTCGGGCGCTTTAAATATTTAAAGTATAACAGCCTTGTATGAATGTGAATGGCATCCCTATTTACGGCCTTGGTGCTGGGCTGGATAGTCGGCTTGTTTATACTGGGGCTATTATTATCTATGTCTGGTTTGGAGTCATTATACGTGAGCATTCAAACAGCACTTTAATGCACGAGCACAAAGATCTATTGCCCGATGCTGTGCGAGAGTCTCTGGCGAGTCTGTCAGCGACCATGCATCGCTTGCGCAAAAAAACCGACACTGATCGGCTTAAGGCAAATAAAGCCGCCCGTTGCAGTCGCCTCTATGAGAAAATTTCGGCAATAGCTGAGCATTTGCACAAGCACACTAACGCTCATCAGCCGTTGTTGCCAGCGCTGCTGCTCGACTTTATTGCCTTTACAAAAAAAGAACGTCAGTGCTCTCAAATATTAGAGCCAAGCACATCTGTTTCTATAGCTTCGGCGCCGTCGACCTTGGCGCCGCTGAATGAGGTAGTTACAGATGCCTCTGTAACGGCGCTTGGTGGTGTTGCATTTGACTCGACCAAAACTCTTTTGGCCGAGTTTGGTGACAATATTGAGCCGATCTGGTGGCGGCAGGCAGGCCGTTTAAGTCAGGGCAGTTGGTTTGAAATGTCGGCGACTGAGCCGCCTTTGCGTTGCCGTTTGGCGGCCATTCTTACTTCGATTGACCAGTATATTTTTGTCAATCGGTTAGGTGTCAAAGTCGTTGAAAAAAATCAACTGCAATTAGCACGAGCACTTAAAAGCAATGAATTACGAGTTATTGATGACGGCGTGTCATTTGAGCGAGCATTAGAGGGAGTTGTTAGTGATTTGCGTCAGAGTCGAGGTTTGGCTTAACAGATTTTAATGGTAGCATTTGAGGTTCAACTTGACCCAAACAGGTGTGTTAATGGTGAATCCGTGTAAACCTCGCCCGTTGGTACCGACGCTGATTGCTGATGGCTATTTCTGCGGTGCCAATCAGTGCCCGTCCCCAAATGTTAATGCGCGACCTAAGGATGGTGATATTAGTTTGCTGGTCATTCACAATATCAGTTTGCCACCAGGCAAGTTTGGTGGCGGTTTTGTGCAGCAATTTTTTTGTAACCAGTTAGACCCAACCTTGGACCCTTACTTTGCCGAAATTGCGGCTATGCGGGTGTCGTCACATCTGTTGATTGAGCGCACCGGATGCGTGACTCAGTTTGTCGACTTTAATCAGCGCGCTTGGCATGCGGGGCAGTCGATATTTGTTGGCCGTAAAGACTGTAATGACTTTAGTATTGGTGTCGAGTTAGAGGGCACCGATAATATCCCCTATACTTCACAGCAGTACTCGGCATTGGCCGAGGTTAGTGCGGCTTTAATGCTGACGTATCCGAGCATTACGCCCGAGCGGATAATCGGTCATGAGCACATAGCCCCCAAGCGTAAGACCGACCCTGGAGCCGCTTTTGACTGGGCTTATTATGCAGAACTCACCTCGATTAAAAGCAAAGCGTTAAACCAACAGATAAACAAAGAGTTACCGGTATGACATTAATCAGTTTGTTGTTGACCTGGGCCGTTATGCAGCTTCGAGGCTCCGGTGCGTTATTGCAGCGCGATACCTGGTTTTTGCGTTGGCAGGCACACTTGCATGGCTGCGCACGCTTATCGAATATCGATGGCGGTGTACTTTTTGTCGCCCTAGTTGTGCCGCTATTATTGCTGGCATTATTGAATGTGGTGCTAGTGTTAAAAGTCTCGCCGCTGTTGATGATTTTTATCAATATTCCCGTCTTGCTCTACAGTTTTGGCCGCACCGATACTGAGCAGAATTTTGGTGATTATATTGCTGCTTGGCGACGCGATGATTCGGCGGCTTGTGTGAATATTCTGCTGCAGATAGATTCTGAGTTGTTACTTGAGGCTCTGCCGGTGGATACCAATTCTTGGGCTCAGCTGCATCGGCATGCTTTGCGAACCTTTGCTTATAGCGGTTTCGAGCGAGTGTTTGCGGTGTTGTTTTGGTTTTTATTACTGGGCGCGGCGGGTGCGTTGCTGTATCGGTTGTCATCGCTGTATGTGCAGTCTCTCGATGCCAGCGCTGATGAACGGCATTTAGCGGCTAAATGGCTGTGGCTGTTGGAGTGGCCAGCGGTGCGGGTGCTGGGGTTGAGTTTGGCTATGGTCGGTAATTTTGTCGGTTGTTTTTCGCTCTGGCGTGAGCATCTGTTTTGTCTGCGCCAGTCGTCGGCACAGATGCTGTTGTGCAGTGTGCAAGGAGCCTTGGGACTTGAGGCTGCCATGACCGAGACGGAAGATACCAGTGTTGAGTGCGTGCAGGTGGGTTGTTCAGGTCATCAAGTCGAAGCGCTGCAAGCGCTATTGTCGCGAGCTCTGTTGTTGTGGGTAAGTGCAGTGGCTTTATTTACGCTGTTTGTTTAACAGGCGCAGCAGCCATAGCGCTGAGCTTGGTAAATACCGCTGTGGCTTGTTAACATAATTGATGCAGTTACTTTTTGCTTGCCGCCTATTAAGTTATGCTGCTTAGTGGGCAAGTTTTGGCGCTTAGCCGTTGACTCATATTACTTAGTCTGGGTGCTGCTGTACGCATTTTAAACTGCCGGCGGGTCGCTGACATATTTTCTCCCATTGGATCTGTTGCGAGCCTAGTGTGTTTTTGATCTGTTAGACTGCGCGCAGATTTATTTTTTTTGATAGGACTTACACTATGCCTTCCTTTGATGTTGTCTCCGAAGTTGACAAGCAAACCCTCACTAACGCCGTCGATCAGTCGAATCGCGTGGTGGAAACCCGCTTTGATTTTAAAGGTGTTGAAGCCAGTTTTGAGCGATCTTCTGAATATGTAATCACTATTATTGCCGAGGGTGATTTTCAGGTGATGCAAATGTTTGATATTTTTGCCTCGGCGCTGCTGAAGAATAAAATTGATATCTCCTGCCTCGATAAGGGCGATATTCGCGTCTCGGGCATGCTGGTAAAGCAGGAAATTAGCGTGCGCAATGGTTTGGATTCTGACCTCTGCCGCAAGATTACCAAGACGATTAAAGAAGCTAAATTAAAGGTGCAGGCTCAGGTGCAGGGCGATCAAGTACGTATCACCGGTAAGAAACGCGACGATCTGCAAAAGGCCATGGCGACTTTGCGCTCGGCCGATATTGATATGCCGCTGCAGTTTGATAACTTTCGCGACTAAACTGCCCGCCTAAACACTGCTCTTAAATTGGGTACCTAAACGGATTTAATCTACGCTATGCAATCAAACCTTGCCAGCTGGGCCTCGGCCTTTGCCGTCTACTGCAAACCGCGCGTGCTGGCGATGTTGTTTCTCGGTTTCTCCGCCGGTTTGCCGCTGCTGTTGGTGTTTTCTACGCTCACGGCCTGGCTCAATGATATGGGGGTGGCGCGTTCTACCATCGGTTTTTTCGGCTGGGTCGGTATAACCTATTCGGTTAAAGTATTTTGGGCTCCAGTGGTCGACCGCCTGCCTCTACCTTGGTTAACGTCACTGTTGGGCAAGCGTCGCAGCTGGATGCTGCTGGGACAATTGGGCGTAATCGGCGGTATTGTGCTGATGGTCAGCATCGATCCGCAGACCCAGTTGTGGTGGTTGGCGCTGGCGGCAGTATTCATCGCTTTCTTTTCGGCGACTCAGGATATCGCCATTGACGCCTATCGTATCGAGGCGGTCATCACCCAATATCAAGGCGCCATGTCGGCGACCTATGTGTTTGGTTATCGCCTCGCCATGTTGGTGGCAGGAGCGGGTACTCTATTTATTGCAGAGCCTAGTAATTGGTCGCTTGAGATCGCTCTGGCTGATGCTTGGCAGTTCGCCTATCTGAGCATGGCGGCGTTGATGTCGGTCGGCGTTATTACCGTGCTCATTGTGAGCGAACCAGAACACAAAAATGACAGCGAAACCGAGCAGCTCGAAGCTGAGTGGGTCAATGATGTTACCCATGGGAAAAAAGGCAAATGGCAGCGCTTGCAGGCTTGGTTTGTGTCGGCGGTTGTTTGCCCCTTCGCCGATTTTCTTCATCGCCATGGTCGCTTTGCGTTAGTTATATTGGCTTTTGTCGGCTGCTATCGCATCAGCGATATTGTTATGGGGGTGATGGCTAATCCCTTTTATCTCGATCTGGGTTTTAGTAAAAATCAAATTGCTGCAGTGGGAAAAATATTTGGCTTTATAATGACGCTGTTGGGTGCCTTTACCGGCGGTATATTAGTCGTGCGCTTCGGTGTGTTTCGGCCGCTGTTGGCCGGCGCTATTATGGTGGCCGCCACTAATTTACTGTTTGCCCAGTTGGCGCTGGTAGGGGCCGATGTAAATTGGCTAGCGCTGGTGATTAGCGCCGATAACTTCAGTGGTGGTTTTGCCAATGCCGCTTTTATTGCCTTTCTGTCTGGGCTGGTTAATCGCGCTTATACCGCTACTCAGTACGCGCTTTTTAGTTCTTTTATGACTTTACCGGGCAAGTTTTTCAGTGGTTTTTCCGGTGTGCTAGTCGATGCCAGTAGCTATTATGAGTTCTTTATTTATGCTGCTGTTATGGGTATTCCGGCGATTATCTTTTCAGTAATCGTTATGCGTCACCCTATGGCTCGGGCGTTTATTCACTCGACCAAGGCTTAACGCGCAACAGTTGTGTTTAATTGGTTACAATACGAAAGTTATTTTCAGTTATTTTTTTTAAACGGTTAGGTTTTTATATGATGACACGATTTTCTCGTTTAGCGCTGGTGGTGCTGACTGTTTTAAGTTCAACGGCCTTTGCCGGTGAGTTAGTGCTAAAAAATGGCGATCGTCTGCAGGGCGACTTAACTCGGCTCGACGGCGATAATATTATCTGGTTGTCTGACAGTTTTGGTGAGCTGGCGGTAGCCAAAAGCCAAGTTGACGATATGAGTACCAGCAGTTTGTTTAAGGTTACGGGCAATGATACGGCCTGTACGCTGTTGGAAATGAATGGCTCAGAGTTAAATTATAGCTGCGATGGCGGCCAATCTGGCACTGTGTCTCTACTCACTGTGGAGGACCTGCAGCCGTTTGAAGAGTTTCACGTAGCCGCTTGGGAATATACCGGTAAAGCATTGCTCAGTGGCTCTTATGATCGGGGCAACCAAGTAAAGGACGAGCTTGATGCCGATGTCGATATGGAGTGGCGTAAAGGTGATTGGCGTCATCGTGTTATTGCCGATTACGACAGTGATTCTGTCGACGATGAAGCGACCGTTGAAACTTATCTTTTAAGCTATGGCGGCAAGTGGTTTTTCGCCGACCAGTGGTATTGGTATGGCGAGGCGTTTACCGGTGTTGACGACACTAAAGATATTGCTGAACAGTATGCCTTAGGTACGGGTTTAGGCTACCAAGTGTGGGAAACCGACACCACAGCGCTGTCATTCGAAGGCGGTATTGTCACTATTAAAGAGAATCTTGATGAGCCTGAAGACTTTGTCGAAGGTGATGTGTTCGATGCTAATAATGATCGCACCAGCTGGAAAATGGGCAGCGACTTCACTTATGCCTTCTCGTTTGGTAGCTTTTTTAACCGCAATCACTACATACAAGCTTTTGCCGATGCGGGTAACTGGCAGCTGGCAACAGATACTGGCTTATCTTTTCCTCTGCTGGAGGTGCTTACAGGAGAGGTTAAGTTTGAATACGACGTCGATAATCAACCGGGTGAGGACAATCGTCGTGAAGATAAGAAGCTAACTTTCGGCGTAGGCTACTCTTGGTAAGGGCGTCTTTTGCACGATGATGTCGTCGTGGCTTTGGATGCTCAGGATGAGCTGAATGTCGCGGCTGCATTGATGCAGAAGAGCGACCATGAACCCTGCGCTGGGCCGGTTTTTGCTCCCCGACAATTGCTCCATGCATTGTTCTAATAAGTTACTTCCCTGTAACGATGTAAAACCGGCATTTCCGCCGTCCATGGCGGTCATGCCTCCTAGTCTTCGCACAAAATCCACGCCTTACAACGGCAGTTTGGGCGCGTCGTCGGAAAAATTTCAATTCCTCATAATGCCGCTTTTAGCGACATTATCTTGAACTTTGGCCCCGTGCCTCCATCTAAGGTTTATCAATTCTTATTTGAGAGGCCGCTGTGCGTCTATTCCCCTTGTTGTTTATTGTTCTTCCGATATTAGAAATGTGGCTGCTGATTGAGGTTGGCGGTGAGATAGGTGCATTCAATACCGTTGCCTTAGTGTTGCTAACCGCCATGATCGGTTTTACTTTGCTGCGCCATCAAGGTATGGCTACTTTGCAGCGTGCCCAGCAGCGTATGGCACAAGGGCAGATGCCCGCGAAGGAGATGGCCGAGGGTATGTGCCTAGCGGTGGGCGGCGCACTGTTGTTAACGCCCGGTTTTATTACCGATTCTTTTGGTTTTTTTTGCTTAATACCCGGCCTGCGTCAGCTGTTAGTGGGCGGCGTATTGAAGCGTATGCAAATGCGCGGTGCGGCTCAGACGCAGTTTAGTGGCAACTTTCAGGGCGGCCAAACGTTCGACCATCAAGCGTCTTCTGCCACTAAGCGCCCCGATGTTATTGAAGGCGAATGTAAAAAAGACGATTAAATTTTACTATTTGGCGCTGGGCTATTGAAAAGGGGCCTCCTTGGCCCTATATCCATACTCACTTATTCATAGCTTTAGCCGCGAGCTAGAGACTGATTATCTATACGGGCCGCGCCCGTCTAATTGTATAACACTGCTTAATTGGAGCAAGACTCGATGAAAATCCGTCCCCTACATGATCGCGTTGTGGTTCGCCGCAAGGAAGAAGAAGAGACTACTGCCGGTGGCATCATTTTGTCCGGTGCGGCTAAAGAGAAACCCAATCAGGGTGAAGTTATCGCTGTGGGAACCGGTAAGCCATTAGACAGCGGTGAGCTGCGTGCGCTGAGTGTTAGCGTTGGCGATCAGGTGGTTTTTGGTCGCTACGCCGACAGCAATACCATCAACATTGATGGCGAAGATCTAATTATCCTCAGCGAAGGCGACATTTACGGTGTGATCGACGCGTAAGGCTCGATTAATGACACACCCTATTCAAGAACTTAAGGAAATTAATAATGGCTGCTAAAGACGTATTATTCGGCGACGACGCTCGTCAGAAAATGTTGACTGGTGTAAATATCTTGGCCAATGCGGTGAAGATTACTTTGGGGCCCAAAGGTCGCAATGTAGTACTGGAGCGTTCTTTCGGCGCGCCTACTATCACTAAAGACGGCGTATCTGTTGCTAAAGAAATTGAGCTGGCGGATAAATTCGAAAACATGGGCGCTCAGATGGTCAAGGAAGTCGCTTCTAAAGCTTCTGACGACGCTGGTGATGGCACCACAACAGCAACTGTTTTGGCGCAAGCTATCGTTAGCGAAGGCTTAAAGTCTATTGCTGCGGGCATGAACCCAATGGACTTAAAACGCGGTATCGATAAAGCCGTGATTGCCGCTGTTGCTCATATTCACTCAGTAGCTCAGCCTTGCACCGACAATAAGTCGATCGCTCAGGTAGGTACTATTTCAGCCAACTCCGATGACAGTATCGGTACTATTATTGCCAATGCCATGGAAAAAGTTGGCAAAGAAGGCGTAATCACTGTTGAAGAAGGCAATAGCTTCGATAATGAGCTGGAAGTAGTTGAAGGTATGCAGTTTGATCGCGGTTACCTGTCGCCTTACTTTATTACTAACCAAGACAATATGAGCGTTGAGCAAGATGCTCCGTTCTTGCTGTTGGTTGATAAAAAGATTTCTAACATTCGCGAGCTACTGCCTACACTAGAAGCGGTTGCCAAAACGGGCAAACCACTGGTTATTGTCGCTGAAGACGTTGAAGGCGAAGCCTTGGCGACTTTAGTGGTAAACAACATGCGCGGTATTGTTAAAGTGTCTGCGTGTAAGGCGCCTGGCTTTGGTGATCGTCGCAAGGCCATGCTGCAGGACATTGCTGTATTGACCGGTGCTACAGTGATCTCTGAAGAGATTGGCCTAGATCTAGAGAGTGCGACTCTTGAGCATTTGGGTACCGCCAAGCGCGTTACCATGAGCAAAGAGAATACCGTAATTGTTGATGGCGCCGGTGCACCTGCAGACATTCAATCTCGCGTTGCTCAGGTTCGGGCTCAAATCGAAGAGTCTTCTTCTGATTACGATCGTGAAAAACTGCAA
Organism: uncultured Cellvibrionales bacterium; assembly: GCA_913050115.1. GTDB lineage: Bacteria > Pseudomonadota > Gammaproteobacteria > Pseudomonadales > Cellvibrionaceae > UBA1124. Next base: position 23,238 of record CAJWZU010000031.1, on the reverse strand, counting down.
GAGCGTGTTGCTAAGCTTGCGGGCGGCGTTGCCGTGATCAAGGTTGGTGCCGCCACCGAAGTTGAATTGAAAGAGAAGAAAGCTCGCGTAGAAGATGCCTTGAATGCGACTCGTGCCGCTGTTGAAGAGGGTGTAGTGCCTGGCGGTGGTACTGCTCTGATTCGCGCGGTTGAAGCTATTGCGGACTTGGAAGGTGACAACGAAGACCAGACTGCCGGCATCGCATTGGCTCGTCGTGCGATGGAAGCACCATTGCGCCAAATCGTTGATAATGCCGGTGATGAAGCCTCTGTTGTAGCTGATAAGGTTCGTCAGGGCGAAGGTAACTTCGGTTACAACGCTGGTAACGGTACTTACGGCGACATGCTCGAGATGGGTATTCTCGATCCAGCCAAAGTGACTCGTACTGCGCTTCAAGCGGCCGCATCTATTGCTGGCTTGATGATAACTACCGGTGGCATGGTTGCAGACCAGCCCCAGGAAGCTGCACCGGCCATGCCAGACATGGGCGGTATGGGTGGTGGTATGGGCGGCATGGGCGGCATGATGTAATTTTTCATCCCATCTAGCCCGTGAGAGTTCCTGAGGCAGCGTTGAAATATGATCATTTGCAATGCGCAAACTCACATTTTTCGCCTTGCCTCAGAACCACTCACGAGCAATCTGGAATGAAAAATATGACATCATCGATTTATCGCTGATTCTGCAAAAAAAACCCTAACAGTGTTAGGGTTTTTTTTGTTATATAATCCCAACATAATAATTAGGTGGCCTATTATTAGAAGCTACCAATACCGAATTTGATTAGTTAGGCGCGCGCAAGCGCACTTTATAAAAAATAGGAGAATACTCATGGCGATTACTTTGCCTGCACTGCCTTACGCTCAGGATGCCCTCGAGCCACATATCTCTGCTGAGACTCTGTCGTTTCACTACGGCAAGCATCACAACACTTACGTTGTGAAGCTTAATGGCCTGATTGAAGGTACGGATTTTGCTGAAAAAAGCTTAGAAGAGATTGTTAAGTCATCTGATGGTGGCGTATTTAATAATGCCGCTCAAATCTGGAACCACACCTTTTACTGGAATAGCTTAAGCCCTAATGGCGGCGGCGCAGCCACTGGCCCGATCGCTGATGCGATTAATGCCTCTTTTGGTTCTTTCGAAAAGTTCGCTGAAGCGTTTACTGCCTCTGCGATCAATAACTTCGGTTCTTCTTGGACTTGGTTAGTGAAAAAAGCCGACGGCACTCTGGACATTGTTAACACTTCCAATGCTTCTACCCCTTTGACTGACGACAGCGTTACCCCGTTGTTGACCGTCGATTTGTGGGAACATGCTTACTATGTTGACTTCCGCAACGTTCGCCCTGATTACATGGCTGCGTTCTGGAAACTCGTAAACTGGGACTTCGTAAACGCTAACTTTGCTTAAGCTTTAATTAATTCCCAGAGCAGAAACTAAAAAGCCACCCTTTGGGTGGCTTTTTAGTTTCTGCTGCCTATTACGCCATATTCTTGGTATAACTGCGCTCAAGCAGTTGTTGAATATAAGGTCTACTATGGAACGCAAAGAACCCACTTTAACCGTTGGCGCCCTCGATCAAGATCTCGCGACACCTGCGCGTCAGGCTAAGTTTGCAGCTAATCCTGTAAAATCTGCCTCGCCTTCTACTAAAGCGACCAAAGCTAGCAAGGCGCGGCCAATGCCTGTACATCAGCCTAAGCCGGCCGGTGGTATTGTTGCGGGGTTAGCACTGGTAGTAGCGATTGCAGCAACCTCTGGTAGCGGTTATCTGGCTTGGCAGCTGCAACAGACCGAGACCTTGTTGCTGAGTGCCGATACGCGCCTGCAAGCATTGGAGAGCCGCTTAGATTTTAGCAATGAAGAGTCGAACCAGTCGGTGGAGGCGATTAGCGCGAAGTTAAAGTGGGCCGATGCAGAAATTCGTAAACTGTGGGGCGTGTCTTATGACACCAATCGCAAGACTATAAAAGCCAATAGCAACACTATTAAAACCAACAGCAGTCAGTTGGCTAAGACTGAAAAGCAGGCTAAAGCGGCCACTAAAGCGAGTAAGTCAGCTCAAACATTGGCAGATACTCACAAGCTACAGTTGGCCAGTTTAAAGAAACTTACCAGTGATGACTCTGTACGTATCGACGAAGCATTGAAAAATTTAGATGTGCAGCGTATTCGCCTGCAGGATACCGTCGACAAAGCTAACAAGGCTAATGCTGATCTGGCTCGTCTTCGCAACGACTGGGGGGCACGTGTTAAAAATAACGAGGAGGCCATCGAAGCCATCGACGCCTATCGTGTGCGTATGAATCGCGAGCTGGGCGAACTTAAAAAGCGCGCCGGCTCACAGTAAACTTTCTGTATATAGTTAGCTAATTTATCAAACGCTCACTATTAGCCGCGGCGCTTTGCTGTGGCTTAAAGTGTGCTGGGCGCACTTTTTCACGCTGAATACTGCGCAGTACGCGCGAAGTGTGATTCCAGTCTAGCACGGCCTCTTCTAATACTCGTCTCTGCGGCCCTTTTGATTTGCAGTTCTGGCACACTACCGAATGTGAAACCAAATGATGGGCAATGTGCAGGTGTCCGCTATTGCAAAACGGGCAGGGCTCAATGAGAGTGGCCATAATAACTCCAGTTTTTAACGCAATGATATTTACCGATGCGACTGTATAAGTGCAGCGCAATAGAGAGAGGTTTGGATTAGATTTGGGCAGGGTTTGGCACCCTAAGGGACGGTTAAACTTTTGCGAGAAGGTTGCTTGACCGAGGTTCAGATTTGAACCTCCGCTTTGAATTTTTTTGTTCACATCAGAGCGCTGTTGTTCAGCGCCAAAGGTATAACTGCAAGGCATTAGATGCCTGTACCTCTAAAATCTAATAACAATTTTAGTTTAGACCGGCAATTGTTGAAAGCAAGAAATTTCCGCTATCTTTTTCTCGCGGTGATTGGTGTAAAATAGCCGCTATGCAGGTGTAAACCATGCGCCGTGATTAATTCCCCTAACGCTGAGAAGTCAAATATGACCACAGTTATTCGCCAAGCCGATTTAACGGATAGTATCGCCGATGCTCTGCAGTATATCTCTTACTATCATCCCAAAGATTTTATCAAAGCCTTGGCCGAGGCCTACGAAAAAGAGCAGAACAAAGCCGCTAAAGATGCCATTGCTCAAATTCTGATTAACTCGCGTATGTGCGCCATGGGTCATCGTCCTATTTGTCAGGACACCGGTATCGTCAGTGTGTTTTTGAAAGTAGGCATGAATGTGCAGTGGGAAACTGACACCAGCTTGGAAGATGCTGTCAACGAGGGCGTGCGTCGTGCCTATGGCTTGCCTGAAAATATTTTGCGCGCCTCGGTGCTAGCTGATCCCGACGGTGCACGTAAAAATACCGGCGACAACACGCCGGCCATGATCACTTACAAAATTGTCCCCGGCGATAAAGTTGAAGTGCATGTGGTCGCCAAAGGTGGCGGCTCTGAAGCTAAGACCAAGTTTGCTATGCTCAACCCCTCTGACTCGGTGGTCGATTGGGTACTAAAAATGATCCCAGCTATGGGCGCCGGCTGGTGTCCGCCCGGTATTTTGGGCATAGGTATTGGCGGCACCGCCGATAAGGCGTTGGCGATGGCCAAAGAAGCTCTGCTCGACCCTATTGATATTCAGGATTTACAGGCGCGCGGAGCCCAGACTCGCTCGGAAGAGTTGCGACTGGAGTTGATGGAAAAGGTCAATAATTTGGGTATTGGTGCCCAAGGCTTGGGCGGTTTAACTACCGTGCTCGATGTAAAAATTAAAGACTGTCCAACCCATGCGGCCAATAAGCCCGTCGCCATTATTCCCAACTGCGCCGCTACCCGCTTGACCAACTTTACTTTGGATGGCTCCGGTCCTGCCCTACAAGTGCCACCGAGTTTGGATGAGTGGCCAGAAATTTCTTGGGAAGTGGGCGATAGCGTCCGTCGTGTTGACCTAAACACGGTCACTAAAGAGGATGTTAAAGACTGGCAGCCAGGTGAGACCATTTTGCTGTCGGGTAAAATGCTGACCGGTCGCGACGCGGCACACAAGAAGATGATAGATTTGATCGCCAAAGGCGAAGAACTGCCGGTGGATATGAAAGGGCGTTTTATCTATTACGTTGGCCCAGTTGATCCCGTAGGCGATGAAGTGGTTGGTCCAGCAGGCCCAACTACCGCCACCCGCATGGATAAGTTCACTCGCACCATGCTAGAAGAAACGGGTTTGCTGGGTATGATCGGTAAGGCCGAGCGTGGGCCCACCGCCATCGAAGCCATTAAAGACAATGAGTCTGTCTACTTGATGGCTGTCGGCGGCGCTGCTTATTTGGTCTCTCAAGCGATCAAATCAGCTAAGGTATTGGGTTTTCCAGAGCTGGGTATGGAAGCTATTTACGAGTTCGATCTCGTTGATATGCCGGTGACCGTGGCTGTTGATAGCAAGGGTGAATCTGTGCATGAAACAGGGCCAAAGATTTGGCAGGCAAAAATTGAAGAGGGTATTTTAGAGTTTAAAAAATAAGATTAAATAAACGCTATTAAGACGGTTTATTTAATTTGAAAACCCCAGCCCTGTGTTGGGGTTTTTCATTTTTAGAATACACTATAGTTACTATTACCTTCGCAAATATCATGGCAGGTGGATCGGTAATAACCTTGAAATATTAGCTTAAGAGGACGTACGATGATTGAACTTAGTCAACAAGAGTGTGAAGCATGTCGCGCCGATGCGCCTAAAGTAGATGTGGGCGAATACAGTTTATTACTGCAGCAGTTGCCGGGTTGGCGGGTGGAAAATATTGCGGAGGTACCGCAGTTGGTCAAAGTGTTTGCGTTCAAAAACTTTATCGAAGCTTTAGCCTTTACCAATAACATAGGGGGGTTGGCTGAAGACTACGATCATCACCCCGCCTTAACCACTGAATGGGGCCGGGTAACGGTGCGTTTTTGGACCCATAAAATAGGGGGTTTACATCGTAACGACTTTATTCTCGCCGCTAAAACCGACGCGTTATTTTCAGTTTAGAGACTCGGCTTCAATTTTAAACGGTATTGTTCTGGGATCTGTTCTACGCCAACAACGTCGGGTATCAGCTGCTTTAGTAGTCCGTCGTGAATATTGTAAATATAACCGTGAATGGTTAAATCTTGACCGTCTTTCCAGGCTTGTTGCACGGTTGAGGTATGAGCGATATTAGCGACTGAGCTGGCGACATTAAGTTCGCAGAGGCGGTTAACTCGATCTTGTTTATCGGTGATATCGGCGAATTCTGCTTGCTGGTGGTAGTAGACATCGCGCACATTGCGCAGCCAGTGATCGATCAACCCCACAGACTCATTTTCCATCGCCGCCGCTATGCCACCGCAGCCATAGTGTCCGGTAACAATGATGTGTTTAACCTTGAGTACCTGCACGGCATAGGCGAGTACAGACAGACAGTTGAGGTCGGTGTGCACCACCACATTGGCAATATTGCGGTGTACGAATATGTCGCCCGGCAATAGACCCAGTAATTGGTTGGCCGGTACGCGGCTATCGGAGCAGCCAATCCATAGATATTTCGGTGATTGCTGTTGCGACAGTTTGCTAAAAAAGTTGGGGTCTTCTTTTTTAATGGCTTCAGACCAAGCCAAGTTGTTCTCGAACAGATCAGTGAGTTGAGTCATATTACCCCCGGTAAAATATTAATGTGGTGCAGTATACCGCGAGTCGCGGATTGATAAAATCCTGTGCTAGAGTTGGCATAGTTATTTTATTCGGAAAAGCTATGAAAAGTTTGTATTGGCACGATTATGAAACTTGGGGAGAAGACCCCTCGATAGACCGGCCCTCACAATTTGCCGGTATTCGCACCGATGAAGATTTGAATATAATCGGTGAGCCGCTAATGCTTTTTTGCCAGCCGACAGGGGATTTTCTGCCTAAACCTGAAGCCTGTTTAGTGACCGGGATAACACCGCAAAAAGCATTGGCCGAGGGTGTACCTGAACCTGAATTTATGCAGCGTGTACTGGCGGAATTATCCAAGCCGGGTACTTGTGGCGTTGGCTACAACTCGCTACGTTTTGATGATGAAGTCACTCGCTATAGCCTCTATCGAAATTTTTACGATCCCTATGAGCGCGAGTGGTCGCAGGGTAATTCGCGCTGGGACATTATCGATATGGTGCGCTTAACGCGGGCTCTACGCCCCGAAGGCATTGAGTGGCCGAACCATGCCGACGGTACGCCCAGTTTTAGGCTGGAGCAACTCACTGTGGCCAATGGTTTGTCCCATGAGTCGGCTCATGATGCGCTCTCGGATGTCTATGCGACCATCGACGTGGCGCGGTTGATTAAGCAGCGCCAGCCAAAACTGTACGATTATCTGTTTCAACTGCGTAATAAACGTCATGTGGCTGAGCTGATTAATGTGCAGGAGCGCAAACCCTTACTGCACATTTCGTCGATGTTTCCTGCCGTCAATGGTTGTGCCGCACTGGTATCGCCCATTGCCATGCACCCAGTGAATAAAAATGGTGTGATTGTATTTAATCTCGCCTGCGACCCAGCGCCATTGTTGGAGCTTAGTGTCGATGAAATTCGTGAGCGTTTGTTTACTCGGGCGGCAGACTTGCCTGAAGGGGTAGAGCGGTTGCCATTGAAAATGATTCATATGAATAAGTGTCCAGTCTTGCTAACGCCTAAACTTGTCGATTCCAGCACTGCGGCCCGTTTGAATTTGGATGTCGAACTCTGTCATGCCAACTGGAAAAAGTTACAGGGCTACGATATTGCCGGTAAGTTGCAGCAGGTCTACAGTGAAAGTGGTTTTGCTAAGCGCACTGATCCTGAACGTATGCTTTATGACGGATTTTTAAATACTAGTGATAAACCTTTGTTGAGTGCCGTGCGTGATGCCAGTGCGGAGCAATTGGCGTCGCCTCAGAACTTTCCGTTTCGCGACAAGCGTATGGCAGAGCTACTATTTCGCTACCGTGGTCGTTTTTATCCGCAATCACTCAGTGCGGCAGAGAGTATTCAGTGGCAAAGCTTTTGCCGAGCACGCCTAACCGACCCGTTGGCGGGTGGTCCTCTGGCACGGCTTGAGCTGGGTGATCGTATTGCCCGGTTGCGGGCCGAACGTGCGGGCGACAGCAGCGCGTTAGCGGTGTTGGCCGCATTGGAAACTTATGCCGATGAGTTGATAGCTAGTCTGCAATAACTCGGCCCAGCCAACGCTTTAATTAATCTGTGCGGATATTTTTGTGAAACACTTTAGTTTGACCAAAAATTAACTTAATCAGCGCATCATCTGCACAAAACTCTTTTTATCGTCACTATCAATTTCCACGCTATTGTTGGCAAACGGTTTACCGGCTCCCTCTGCGATATATGGGCGCTAGTTACGGACAGCTTTGTGAGTTTTTGCGGGGACATAACAGCGCTCGTCATTGCGCCAGCGACGACTCCTGGAAAATGCTAGGTTATTGCCCTAGAGGGCATTTTTGGCGCGGTAGTATGTGACTAATACATTGAGAGTATTTGCTGCCGCTGAATATGTTTGCCGAACGCTGGGGGCGGGACTTGTGGCTATATTGTGTTATACAGCAAGAAATCAGTCAATATTCAAATTGGCCCGAGCTGCAGTTCACGCTAAAATAGCAAACCTTGCCCTTAGCTACAGGAATTACCGTGGAATTTACCGGCTCACATATCCTCTCTATTGCTCAATTTCAGCGCGCCGACATTGAACGTGTATTTCAAGTGGCAGACACCATGGAACCTTACGCGCTACGGCGCAAAGTTACTCGAGTTCTGGAAGGCGCGATTCTCGGCAATATGTTTTTTGAGGCCAGCACTCGCACCCGAGTTAGCTTTGGTAGCGCGTTTAACTTGCTCGGTGGTGAAGTGCGTGAAACCACCGGTTTTAAAACCTCGGCAATTTCCAAAGGCGAGTCGTTGTTTGATACTGCGCGCGTCCTTTCTGGCTACAGCGACGTAATCTGTATGCGTCACCCCGAGGCTGGTTCGGTGGCTGAGTTTGCCGAGGGTAGTCGGGTACCGGTGATCAACGGCGGTGACGGTGCCAATGAGCATCCCACTCAGGCGTTGCTGGATCTTTACACCATTCGCAAAGAACTTGCCGGCCGTGGCCGCGATATCGATAATTTACGTATAGCTATGATTGGCGACCTCAAACACGGCCGCACGGTGCATTCGTTGTGTAAATTACTGTGCCTATTTAGCAACATACAGTTGATCTTAGTGTCGCCACCAGAGCTAGCGATGCCCGAGTCTATCGTCGAGGCTCTGTGCGCGGCGGGCCATAAGGTACAGATCTCCGAAGATTTGACAGAAAGCATTGTTAGCGTCGATATTGCCTATTCCACTCGTATTCAGGAAGAGCGGTTTGAGTCTAAAGAAGAAGCCGATCAATACCGCGGTCGCTTTCGTCTCAATCAGTCTATCTACACTCAGTACTGCGAACCCAATACCGTGATTATGCATCCGCTGCCGCGTGACTCCAGAGCGTGCGCCAACGAATTGGATAATGACTTGAACCTCAATCCGAATCTGGCTATCTTTCGTCAAGCTGACAACGGTGTTCTGGTGCGTATGGCCTTGTTTGCGCTGGTATTAAATGTAGCTGATCAGGTCGACGCTCACGCTCGTGATGTGATTTGGCATACCGGTCGCTAAGTGTCTGTCTGGCTTTGCCGTCATGGCAAAGCCAGTTTCGGTATACCCTCTCAAGAGTGATCACGGTCTGTTTAGTTGTCGTTTCGTGCTAGCTGAAAGTGGCTCTGTGTAGCATCGTGGCACAATATCGCTCTAATAATGTGCCTCAGTGCGGAACAGATACCGGCGCCAAGGCTTACATAATACGGACTAAACTCGGCTCTTTACTCGGTCAAAGCAGATAGCGGCTGACTTTATTTAGCAGCGTGTCTTTATCCAGCGGTTTTTGCACGCAGTCGTTGGCGCCGACTTTTTTGACCCGTTTTATCTGCGTATTATGATCGTCACTCGATATAAATATCACTGGAATACTGGCGGTGCGAGGGGTGCCTTTTAGCTGGCGGCAAGCTTCGTCGCCAGCCATGCCGAGCATGTGAGTATCCAGCAAGATTAAATCGGGGAGAATGTTGCGGGCAATGTTCAGGCACTCCTGACCATCATCGGCGGTGACAATATTGCAGTGTTCGCGCAGCAGGTCAGTCACAATCTCTAGGGTGAGTTGATCGTTATCGACAATTAATACCGTTTTGTGCGCGCAAGCGTCTTCTGTCGTGACACGATTGCGGCCGGCCTGCTTAGATTTGTACAGCGCTTGATCAGCCTGTTTGATCAGCTCTTCCAAGCTGCAGTGCATGGTGCTATTGCAGGTGGCGCCGCCAACACTGATACTAACCACGGCAGCGGTCGATGACCCCTTGTGCTCGATTTGCAACTCTTCGGTATTACGGCGTATGGTCGATGCCAATTGCTCGGCACCTTGGCGATCGGTGTCAGGCAGTATGACGATAAACTCTTCCCCCCCATAGCGTCCAAGCGTATCTTCTGGTCGCAAAAGACTGGCTTTAATCGCGGCGCTCACTTGTACTAAACAGCTGTCGCCGGCGGGGTGACCGTAGTGATCGTTGTAGAGTTTAAAGTGATCGACATCCAGCATTAGTACACTAATTGAGCTGTGTCTACGCGTGGCCGCAAGCCAATATTTTTGCGCGATATCATCAAAGGCGCGGCGGTTATAAACCTGAGTTAGGCTGTCGGTCTGGCTGAGTTTTTCCAATTTATCGTTCAGTTGGCTTAGCTTGTCGCGCATCTGAATGATGCGTTCCATGGCGTGAATTTTAGCCTGGAGAATCACCGAGCTAATCGGCTTAATGAGGTAGTCATCGCCTCCCGCTTCAATGCCATCGGTATAGCTTTTTTCGTCATTTTTTCCGGTCACAAAAATAATAGGCAGCCAGAAGCCTTTCAACCATTCTCGAATTAAACGAGTCGTTTCGAAGCCGTTCAGTCCTGGCATCTCGACATCCATGATGATCAGATCAACGACTGAATTTTCGAGTAGCTGCAGAGCTTGCTCGCCACTTTCCGCAACTAAGGCTTGGTGCCCAGCATCTAGAATATAGGCCGTCATGGCGCAGCGCAAAGTGGCGCTGTCTTCAACTAAAAGAACATGCACACCGGCCTCCGAGGGCAAGTCCGCAGCAAGCGGGGCTTTGGTTCATTGATGTCTGCAGTTTATAACACTGGGACTTTTTGTAAGTATAGACACAGACAGCATAAATATTCAGCTCAACAGTGGGCTTGGTTGAGACAATGTCCTTTTAGCCTTGAATAATTACTTTAAGTCGTTGTTCAAAATTGGCAGGCTAATGCACAGCGTGGCTTGGCTGTAGAAGCGCGCCTATGGCTTTGGATAATGTTTCAGAGCGGTCGGGTAGGCGCATGCCACTTAAAAAGGGCTCTCTAATGTCTGGTTGGTATAAGATCTCTGACATTACGCCGATAAAAGCCTGTTCAGAGTGTTGAGCCAGCAGTTCCATAAAAACCAGAGGATTGCCGCCATTGATTAATTGCGGGGCTAAGCGCGTGGCCAGAGTTGCGATTATTTCTATATCGACAGTATCGTCGGGTGTGCTTCCGTGCAAAATACTGTCCACCGCTGTTTGCACGTGTGTGGCTGCAACGCTAAAAGATAGGCCGCGCAAGCAGGCGGCTAGGGTGGCATTTTTTTCGCTGCTATTGTCGCTGTTGTTAGCACTAAGCGTGTGATTAATACGCTGCAATAAGACCTCGGTTATGGCAGCGTCTATAGTTTCATTTTCCAGACACTGGCACAGGCTGATGAGCACACTGGTTGGCACATAAGGGAGGGCATGCAACAGCGCCTGATGACATTCGGGTTGTTGCCAGCGCGCTGTGAGATCAGCCAGACCTTGAAGGGCCACCGTTTGCCATTGGCTGTAATCACTGCCGTGTAAATAATCCAGAGTTGGGGCTAGATACTGGCTGGCCGGCAATTTAAGAGAGACCTTGATCTTAGCGTTAAATGCCGCCTGCTTTTCTTGTGGCGGGGTAAATGTATAGGGGTTTCCTTCGAGCACCGCGCTGAGTTGCTGTTGTTTTTTCTCGGCATTGAAATTGTTATTTACCGCCATCAATAGATGCTGCAAGAAGCGGTCGCGCTCACTCGGGATGAGCAGTCCCTGCTCGTCGAGTGGCAGTCGTAGACACCAAACTGAAGGCTGTGCAATGGTGTGTTGCTGCCAGAACACTACTCCGATTAAAGCATGCTGTAAGTGCGGCCGAGGGTAGGGCTTGCGCAGCTCTTCAAAGCTTTGAAACTGTTCCTTACTCAGCTTTTCGACGCGACGGCCGAGATCATAATAGCGCACGTTCACTTGCATCTGCGCAAACAGTTGCCCTAAAGTCTCGATAGCTTGGGTCATTGGGGGGTGGCCTGTAGTGGAAAATGAAGCGGGAATTCAAGTGGGAAGCGTGGTGATATTCAATTGCCGCTATTGTACCTCTACGAGGCCATTGTCTCTATCCAATGCCTATAGTTTGGGCAGTAAGCCGTATTTTTTAAGCAGGGTTACGGTTGATGCTGCATCAACTGACTTCTATTCGTCGCAAATGTTCTCGCCGTTGACTGCTGCTCTGGCTTTATCGATACACTTTACGGCGCATTATGCGGTTGACTAAACTCGGGAAAATTCTTTTCAGAGCCGGTGCCATTCGCACCCAACCGCGTCCAATAATGGTTTCGTCACGATGCATCAGCAGTGCTGTAGCAATGTCTTGGGCGCAATCTTCGGCGCTGATACCAAAATCGATGGTGCCCACTTTATCGGCTAGAGCGTTGCCATCGCCGTCGAGCGCACCTTTTCCGATATCGGTATTCACCCAGCCGGGGCAAGCTAACTGCACGTGTACGCCGTTGTGCCAAACTTCGGCGCGTAGACTATCCATATAACCGTTGAGCGCGTGTTTAGAGGCCGAGTAACTACTGCGTGTTTGCGAGCCGATTTTTCCGGCAACGCTGCCTACGGTCATAATTTGGCCGGCGCCTCGCGCGACCATGCTGGGTAATATTGCTTTGGTCATAGCGACAGTGCCAAAGAAGTTGATTTCCATAATGCGGCGGTCTACCGCTAGCTGCGTTTCAAGTACTCGCGAGCGTTGGGCGATGCCGGCATTATTGATGAGGATATCGATGGGGCCCCAGTCGCTAATAGCATTCTGAACCCGAGTATAAAGCGCTTCTGGCTGCTCTAAATCCAGCTGAAACACTTGATGTTGCAAGCTGTTGATAAGTTCTGTGCGCAGTTGCTCGAGTTTTTCTATGCGGCGTGAAGATAGTATGAGACGGGCACCTTGCGCGGCTAAATGTCTGGCCAGTGCAGAACCTATGCCAGATGAGGCGCCGGTAATCCAAATGACTTTGTTGTAAAACGTGAGGTTTTTGGCGGGCGAGGTAGGTGCAGAGCAACGGTGCGCCAGACGGAGGCGGGGGCTTGATTCTTTGGCGGTGCTTGATACTGGTGTATTCATGACATTATCTCAACCGTGAGTTGTCGTTAATCCCTATAAAACTGTGTGGTACTTTATATACTAGAGCAATTATGTAAATTGCCATTGTATAGATTTGGGCGTCCATGTTTAGATTTTTTTACGCTATTAGGAGTATTTACTGATCAGTGGGTTGGCATACATAGCGAGATATATTGCTTGCTGCTCGGTGGGTACAGCAGCTAACCGCTGCTCAAATTCTATTTTTTCGGTTTTTAGCGCGCTGTCACTAAAGGGCAGCGCCGCACTTGAATAACGTGCCTCGCTAGGTAGTTCGCCGTGCAGTTTTATGTAGGCCAAACAGTTACTCGGTTGCAGAATATAGTTGTCGATAATCTGTCGGTCGATTTCTGTGACCACGGCATCGGCCGAGTTAAAAGCACTACTTATGACATCACCAAAGGCAACGTGTACCGCGCCCTTACGGCCAGCAATACCGGTGGCGATACTTTCTATATCTTCGTGTTCGCCCTTGGCATAGCTACCCTGGGTAGTTTGGGCATGGAGCTCGCGGGTTTTAGCGCCATCGCAGGGGTCCCACTCGTAGGAAATGGATACTGGCACAATATTGAGCTTGGCGATGTGGTCACCGTAGTCTTCGGTTTTTGGCTTACTTAAACCAAACATGCCAATGACCGCGGAGTTGGTCCGGTCGATACCGTCTTTGGCGCGGCCTTCGCGCTGTGCGATCCAAGTATTGGCTTTTTCATTTACCAACGAGTGGTAGATGTAAGACGATAGGTATTTGGCTGCTTTAAACTTTTCACGCGGTTTGGTGGCCGAGCGATTGACGATAAAGCTTTTATTTAGACGCATTAAGTCGGAGACAAAGGGCTTACTGAGCAGGTTGTCGCCAATGGCATTGCGTGGAGTATCAAGTTTGTTTTTGAACAAGGACCAGCTTATAAAGGCTGAATCCATAGCGATATCGCGGTGGTTGCTGACGAACAAATAGGCCTGTTTCGGATCGAGTTTGTCCAGCCCCGATGATGTCAGTGCATTTGCGCTGCCACCCATCATACCGCGCAGATATTTCTCTACCACTTTTTGAAATTCTGCCACGCACTGAATGCCCGCCAGCTCTCTTTTGAGTATGGCTTTGGCGATAGGTTGCATTAGCCACGGCAAGGTGCGGCTCAGGCGCGGAAAACGCAGCTTAGCGACCGATAGCGAGAACTCTTTGTCGGCCAGAATTCGATCCAGCGTCGCCCGCACTTCATCGTCGTGATAAGGGCGGATATCGTCAAAATCGCTCATGGCTGCTGGCATCGCTTCTGTCATCGCTCAATCGGGGCTAAAATGCTGGGCCAAGATACAGATATTGGTCTAAAAATGCTACCTGAGTGTTACTGCCCACGGGCACCTGCAAGCCCCTGTCCTTGCTGTAGTGGCGCGACTTTTTCAAGTTGTTGTCAGCCATTACTAGAGGGGCGCGAGATTGCTTATACCGCCGAGCAGTTGATGCGCTCGCGCTACTGCGCTCATGCAACCGGTCAAATTCAATATATTGTGGATACCTGGGTGCTAGAGCAGCGCTTGCAGCTGGATATAGACGCCATTAAAACATGGGCTTTAAGCTCTGAATGGCTAGGTTTGCAAATACTTACTAGCAGTAATGGCTCCGCGGGTAATGACACTGGCAAGGTCGAGTTTGCCGCTAGCTTCAAGAGTGAGGGTCGCGCACAACTGCATCGCGAGACCTCTCAGTTTGTTTGCCGCGATGGCCGCTGGTATTTTGTTAATTCCTAAATGCAACGTGCTAAAATGATTGCTCTTTAAATATGCTGTGACCGCCGTGCTGACCGACGACCTCAAAAAACAGATCCAGTCCACTTACTCAAATTTTCTCGACAGTAAAGGGCTGAAGTCCCGTTACGGGCAAAAATTGATGATTGCTAGTATTGCCCGAACCATCGGCAATATTCAGCTCGACGATGAGGATAAACGCGACAGCGAAGGCCATGTCTGCGTGGTGGAGGCGGGCACGGGCACCGGTAAAACCGTGGCGTATATGTTGCCGGGGATCATCTTGGCTAAGGCGATGGGTAAGAAGCTGGTGATTTCCACTGCCACTATTGCCTTGCAGGAACAGATTGTCCAAAAAGACCTACCCGACCTAAAACAGCATTCCGGTTTAGAGTTTTCCTATTCGCTGGCTAAAGGCCGTGGCCGCTATTTATGTCTGTCTAAGCTAGATCGCCTGTTAATGGAGCACGAGAGTAATCTTAATCCCACTCAATCGCTGTACGAAGATGAATTTATGCAGGTCGGCGAGCAGGGCATTAAACTCTACAGTTCGATGATGGAGGCGTTAGCGGCTAATAAGTGGGATGGTGACCGCGATAACTGGGAGAATAGCTTAGAGCAAGAGGACTGGAGCCGCGTCACCACCGATCACCGCCAATGCACGGGTCGCCGCTGCTCAAATGTCAGTTCCTGTTCCTTTTTAAAGGCGCGCGACAGTCTCGGCAGCACTGATGTTATCGTTACCAATCACGATTTAGTGCTGGCCGACTTAGCCCTCGGCGGTGGCGCCATTTTGCCGGACCCGAGCGAAACTATTTATGTTTTCGATGAAGGCCATCATCTGCCGGACAAGGCGCTCAATCATTTTGCCCACACCAGCCGCGTGCAATCGACCAGTAAGTGGCTGGAGCAGAGCAATAAGGTGCTGTCGAGTATGCTCGGCGAAATTTCTGGCGCAGGTAATATTGACCGCTTCGCCGAGCAGTTACCGGCAGCTATGCTCGATTGTAAAAAACAGCTGAATGTACTTTATCCGCAGCTGCAAATACTGGCTGAAACCATTGACCCCACCGACAAAGTGCTGCGCTATCGTTTTGCCCAAGGCATAGTGCCGCAGGAGTTGATGCTGATGGCGGTAGAGCTAAAACGCAGCTTCGAGCGTCTGGCCGAGTTACTCGGTAAAATGAGCAGTGAGCTGGACGAGGCTATGGAGGATGCTCACTGCCCTGTGCCCAAGGCTGACTTGGAAAATTGGTATCCACATATCGGTACTTGGCAGTCTCGCGCCGAGGCTAATTTGGAACTCTGGGCTAGCTACGCGATCCCCGATGGCGATACTCATGTGCCGAAAGCGCGCTGGTTTACCCTTATCGACGGCACCGGCCTCATCGATTTTGAAGTTTGCTCAAGCCCAATCTTGGCCGCTAAAACTT
The DNA here is from genome assembly GCA_913050115.1 of uncultured Cellvibrionales bacterium. Classification (GTDB taxonomy): domain Bacteria; phylum Pseudomonadota; class Gammaproteobacteria; order Pseudomonadales; family Cellvibrionaceae; genus UBA1124. The sequence goes on along the minus strand of CAJWZU010000031.1, from coordinate 7,445 downwards.
TGCAGTACAGCTTGTGGCAGCAGTGCTGTGGTGCCGTAGTAACGTCGGCTACCTTAACGGCATTGGGCAATTTCTCGCGTTATCAAATGCGCGCCGGAACGCCGCTGGATAGCTGTTACCAGATGGTCCCAAGCCCCTTCGACTTTGCTAATGCTGCCACCTTGCAGGTGCCGCTGTCCGCTGTCGATGGCGGCCGCGCGCAGGAGCATACATTGGCGATTGTTGAGGCTATTCCTGAACTCCTTAGCAGAGATGAGGGCAGTTTGGCGCTGTTCTCCTCGCGCCGACAGATGCTCGATGTCTACGATGCATTGCCGAACCACTGGCAAGATTTGATTTTGGTACAGGGCGACCGTTCTAAACAGGCCATGATCAAACAGCATAAAGAGCGTGTCGACAAGAATCAGGGCAGTATTCTCTTTGGCTTAGCCAGTTTTGCCGAGGGTGTAGATTTACCCGGTAACTACTGTACCCATGTGGTAATCGCCAAAATCCCCTTCTCAGTACCCGATGATCCGGTCGAGGCGGCACTGTCTGACTGGATCAAAGCGCGTGGCGGCAATCCGTTTATGGAGATTTCCGTACCCGACGCCGCTATGAAATTGGTTCAGGCCAGTGGGCGTTTACTGCGACGGGAGAGTGATACAGGGACTATTTCTCTAATGGACAGACGCATAGTGACTAAGCGTTATGGTCCGGCTATATTGAATAGTTTGCCACCGTTTAAGCGTTGTATTTATTAAGTGAGTGATTATAAGGGAGGCTTTTCGGGCACTAGCATGCAGGTTTTTGCTCCTGCAAAACCTGCATTTCCGCCATCTGTGGCGGTCGCGTTGGTTTTCTCCTCAGTCAGTCATGTATAAGCATACGCTCCTTCCCTGCGGTGAAAAACCGCCTTGCTAGGAGGCAAACCATTGCCGTGGACAGCTTTTAGCTTGGAGCCGCTCAAGTATCAAAGCTATGTGTTGATCATCTGTGCCGCTAGGAAAATAGAGTCATGACTAAGCGCATTAAAATTCGAGCTGTGTTAGGCGATATCGAAGCCGAGCTTCGACAACTGCAGATGTGGCAGTCTGAGGCACCGCCAAGTGAGGCGCTTGCAAGCACTCAGCCATTCTGTGTTGATACTTTGAGTTTACCCCAGTGGCTGCAGTTTGTTTTTTTGCCTCGCTTGCAGCAGCTTATCGAGCTGAATCTGCCGTTGCCACACGGTTGTGCCATTGCGCCTATGGCAGAAGAATATTTTAAAGCTCTGCCTGTGAAGGCTTCATCATTGCTGCAGTTTTTGCGCAGGGTAGACAGTCTCTTGTCTATATGAAATCAGACTTGCCTTCATTAATTACATTATTAAACAATGATTCGATAGTGATTCTGAGGGCAGTATCGCCATTGATTTCATTTTTAGTTCTGGTTTAAATGGCCCAATAGCGGATTTTTTAAGTCTTGCTGACGAGCATTACCGAATGTATTCAACGTTTGCAGGAGTGGCCGGTTCAGGCAGCCAATTACACTCTGTTGCAGATTTTTTGATAAGTGATGCCATCCGCTAGCTGCGGATGACATCGCTTAACCGGGTGCTGAGGGAGATACCTGCACGGTCTGATGGCAACAGGTCGGGTTACATCGCCGCCTAAAAAAGCTGTTAAACCATTCTCTTCTTCAGAGAAATTACATTCTCTCCATCACCTCAATCCCCAGCAGATCTAGGCCGGTTTTTAGTGTGTTACCTACCTGTGCGCACAGCTGCAGTCGGCTGTTGCGGGTGGCGGTGTCGATGCCATCTTTGAGGATAGGGCAGGCTTCATAGAAGCTCATGTAGAGTGAGGCCAACTCATACAAATAATTACACAATATGTGCGGATAGGCTTCACGAGCAACCACCTCCAAACACTCGGACAGCTGCAGCAGTTTCAGGGCCAGGGCTTTTTCTTGATCAACTTCAAGCGCTAGTTCGCCCTTGAGATCGGCAGCGCTAATACCTGCCTTGCGGAAAATGCTCTGAATACGGGTGTAGCCGTATTGCAGATAAGGGGCCGTGTTACCCTCGAAGCTGAGCATAGATTCCCAGCTGAAGATGTAGTCGTTGGTGCGGGTCTTGGAAAGATCAGCGTACTTGACCGCGCCTATCCCCACTTTGCGAGCGACTTCGAGAACCTGCTCATCGTTTAAGTCGGTATTTTTTTCCCGCACCAGTTTCTCGGCGCGTTCAACGGCTTCTACCAACAGATCGGCCAGTTTTACGGTATCGCCAGCGCGAGTCTTAAATGGCTTGCCGTCGGCGCCCATCATAGTGCCAAAAGCATGGTGTTCTAGGCTTGTGGTAGCGGGGACGAAGTTGGCTTTTTTGGCCAGAGTAAAGACCTGTTGCATATGCAGTGATTGGCGGGCGTCAATAAAGTAGAGGACCCGGTCGGCCTGTAAAGTGTCGGCCCGATAGCGAAGGGCGGCGAGGTCAGTGGTGGCGTAGAGATAGCCACCGCCTTTTTTCTGAATAAGTACTGGCGACGGATTGCCTTCTTTGTCGGCCATCTCGTCTAAAAATACGACCTGTGCACCTTCGCTTTCAACGGCTAGATTTTGCTCTTGCAGCTCTTTGACCAATACCGAGAGATCGTCGTTGTAGAAGCTTTCGCCTTTGACATCTTCCGGTTTCAAGGTGACATTAAGATTCGTGTACATCTCTTCACTGTGTTTTAGCGATACAGTTTTAAATTGCTCCCACAGTTTGAGAATGTTTTGGTCTCCGCCCTGAAGTTTCACCACGTATTCGCGTGCTTTGTCGGCGAAGGCAGGGTCTGCATCAAAATGCTGCTTAGATTGACGGTAGAAAACTTCTAGGTCATTGAGCGCCATTACTGAGTCATCAGTGTTTAAGTGCTCCTCGAGTTCGGCGGTGAGCATGCCGAATTGTGTGCCCCAGTCGCCAACATGGTTTTGACGAATGACCTTGTGCCCTTGAAATTCCAGTAGGCGCACCAGGGCGTCACCGATAATCGACGAGCGCAGGTGGCCGACATGCATTTCTTTGGCGAGATTTGGTGAGGAGTAATCGACGACCGCTGTCTGTGGGGCGCTTACCGCAGTGATGCCGAGGCGGTCATCAAGTTGAGCATGCGCTAACTGCGTCGCGAGCCATTTAGGGCACAAATGAATATTGATAAAGCCTGGGCCGGCGATGTCTATTGTTGCGGCGATTCCGTCTAGGTCTAAGTTTTCAACGATGCTGGCAGCGAGTGCGCGCGGGTTGGTCTTCATCACCTTAGCCGCGCCCATGGCTCCGTTGGCTTGATAATCACCAAAGCCGGCTTTTTTACTCGGTGCAACAATGGGCGCACACTCCGACGGGATACCGGCGGTAGTCATAGCGGACTGGACTTTTTCAGTGAGAAAATCGCGAATATTCATAGGGTGTATCTAGCCCGTTAAGCGGTAAGGTGCGGTCCATTGAGGGCAGCACAAAAAGCGCAATTTTAACGGAGCCTTCAACCAATAGCTAATGAATGGTGTGTTGGCGACGATCTAAGTTTAGCCGGCGGTCAGGCTGAATGGCGTTGTCGCGCCTTGTTTTACGGCGGCTTGTAGTTCGCAAGCGGCGGTCGTTACAGCGGCGCTCGCGAGGCTGGCCTTGCGAGTGTTGTTTTTGTATCCAGCAGGTACCACCGGTGGCAGCTATAGCGCGTCGAAATTGCTCAGCAGTCTCTAAGTTTAGGTGTTGTTTGATGGTCACAGGTTGACCACAGGCAAGGCGTCGATATATGTCTGATTGTAAATGAAAACGCTTGTTCATCGCCTCGAGAACGATTTGAAAAAGGTGTGTATCGGAAAATTTATTGACAAAAATCACTTCGAAATCATTCATTTTCAGCTCCATGCGTTAGTGTCTGTGTGGGCTGTTATTTTTTGTGATGGCCGTGGGTTAAAAAAACTATTGGTATTAATACTTAACATTTAATTATTTTTAACAGCACAATTAATCAATAGTCTATGAACGGGCAGTTTCAAGCTTTGCTTAGATTTTTGTGGCGTAAGAATCTTTTTTAATATTCGCTCAGCCGGCTTGGCGACGGAAAACTTCACTAGCTACATTTCTTATACCTTGAAAATTTATTGAATAAGCATTATCAGGTTTTACCCAGGTGGGATATCAGTACCCAACGTTTATGCATTCAGCGCATTTTTTATATTCGGGGCAGCTTTTCGATGACTGACCCAGCTAGGGCGTGCTGATCATTGTTGAACAGCCCTGTTGGTTAGCCACTGAGTTAGCAGAATTAGTGTCGAAAGATATTGACTGTCTGATCTTCACCACAGGTCGGCCGACGCTATCGATCGCACTTATGTAGTAATGCATTACTGTTGAAACTGCCGTGCCAAGCCGCAGAAAAACAAGATGATATTACTCGAGTGTTTCTACCAAAAGTCCGTTTTACCGTCATGTCGATCGGCGGTTAAAAGGACGATTACTCACCGGTATTTGTCAGAGTATTATTGTCTGAATTCGAACAAAAAATTATCCAATAAGGGACATATATTAGTGCATTTTTTATCGAATGGATTATTAGCGTGACGGCCTAATAATGCTGCCTTCTTAATAGTTACTGGCAGGACATGCATATGTTTTTTTTTGCAGCGCGATAGCTGCTTTTTTCTGAGGGTGTTACTGGCTAAGGTGTCTTAGACAGCGGTTCGCAAGTCTTGATACACTCAGTCTGTAGCCGGATATTCTTGCCTGAGCCTTATCTTGGATTATCGTTGTCCGCTAGGCGTTTTTTCGAAAAATTTGCAGGTGATCAATGAGCAGGGCAAGGGGCGAATCTTTGCCAGCGCTTTTTTTAAATTAAAAAAGCTGGCAAAGCGCTTTATCAGATTACCGAAGGCTTAGCTTTTATTATCAGCATTAATAGAGTCCTACCGAATTTATTGATTCAGTAAGAACTCCATTAATGCTTTCTGCGCGTGTAAGCGGTTTTCAGCTTCCTGCCACACTACTGAGTCCGGCCCATCTAGCATCTCAGCCGAGCATTCCAAACCGCGATACGCCGGTAGGCAATGCATAAACAGGGCATCATTATGAGCGCGACTCATTAACTCGCCATTCACCTGGTAGCCGCTAAAAGCAGTTTCACGGGCGGTTTTTTCGTCTTCCTGGCCCATCGAGGCCCAGGTGTCGGTTACCACTAAGTCAGAACCTTGAACTGCAATCTTAGGGTCGCGACTAATGCTTACGCGATCTGAGTTGGCGGTCACTAAATCGGCCTTGGGGTCGAAGCCTTCCGGGCAGGCGATCTTTAGTTCGAAGTCGAACTGGCGCGCGGCGTTGATGTAGGAGTTGCACATGTTATTGCCATCGCCAACCCAGGATACCGTTTTTCCGGCGATAGAACCTCGTTCCTCGACAAAGGTCTGTACATCGGCCAGTAGTTGGCAGGGGTGGTAGTCATCGGTCAGGGCGTTGATCACCGGCACTTTCGAGTACTCTGCGAACCGTTCAATCTTGTCGTGGCCAAAAGTGCGGATCATGATCATATCAACCATGCGCGATAATACACGGGAAGAGTCTTCAATCGGCTCGCCGCGACCCAGTTGGGTATCACGCGATGACAGGAACAAGGCGTGACCGCCGTGTTGCGCCATGGCTGTTTCAAATGATACGCGGGTACGGGTTGACGATTTTTCAAAAATCATGCCCAGCACCTTATTATTAAAGACCCTGTCTGCGGCCTGATCACTGCCAGTTTTAAGCAGTGCTTTCATGTCAATCGCGCGCTTAATAACGGAATTTAGCTCACCTGGATCGAGATCCAGCAAGGTTAAAAAATGTCTGGGCTTATTAGTTTGGTTTGCCATGGTGGCATTTCCTTAAAACGGTTTGCTTATTCCCGCGAGGCGGGGCATAAAATTAAAAGTTTTTGATGACCGCGGAGACTTTGTTCACTAACTCAGACGCTTCATCGTTAGTGAGGATAAAGGTCGGCAGTAGGCGCACGGTGTTGCCAGCGGCGACATTAATCAATACGCCGGCCTCGCGGGCGCTATCAACCAATTCCGCGCAGGGTCTATTCAGTTCTATACCGATCATCAACCCTTTGCCGCGAATTTCGACCACGCTGTCGCAGCCTTTTAACGCGGCTTTAAATCCTTCTATCAAGGTGTTGCCTAAGATACTGACGTTGGCGATCAGCTCGTCATTCATCTCACTCATCACCGCCAAAGCAGCCGAGCAAGACAGCGGGTTGCCGCCAAAGGTAGTACCGTGATTTCCTGGCTGTAAAACAGTGGAGGCTGCGCCGCGCGTTAGCACTGCACCAATGGGAGCACCGTTGCCGAGACCTTTAGCCGAGGTCACTACGTCTGGCAATATACCGTTGTGCTGATAGGCAAAGAAAGCGCCGGTGCGGCCGATGCCAGTTTGAATCTCATCGAGCATCAACAGCCATTCGTTCTGGTCGCAAATAGCGCGCAGCTGATTAAGGTAATCGTCGGCGGGTACGTGCACCCCGCCCTCGCCCTGAACTGGCTCGACCAGTATAGCGACGATATTGTCATGTTCGGCGGCAGCGGTTTTTATCGCCTCAACATCATCGAAGGGTACTCGCACAAAACCTTCTACTAACGGTTCAAAACCGGCATGCACTTTCGGGTTGCCGGTAGCGCTCAAGGTCGCTAGGGTACGGCCATGAAAACCTTGCTGCATCACAATCACTTTAGGATTTTTCAGGCCTTTGTCGTTGCCATGTTTGCGCGCAATTTTTAAAGCACCCTCGTTAGCTTCGGCGCCGGAGTTGGAGAAAAATACGCTGTCTAGCCCTGAGCGTGCAACCAAAATATCCGCCAGTTGTTCTTGCTGCGGAATATTGTAGAGGTTGGATACATGCATCAAACTGCTCGCCTGTTCGGCAATGGCGCGGGCAATGGAGGGGTGGGCGTGGCCCAAACTGCACACGGCGATGCCACTGATGGCGTCCAGATAACTGTTGCCCTGGTCGTCCCACACGCGGCTGCCTTCGCCCTTTACTAGGGTAAGTTTTCTTGCGCCGTAAGTGTTCATCAATGTGGCCATTCGGCCCTCCGTATTTCAACTAAAAAGTACTTAAATCTAAACCATCAAAAAAGGCAGCGAATGCGCTGCCTAATTAGACCGACAATATATAAGCAAATTAAGGTGTAGGCAATGATATCTGCGCCTATAAAAAGGTAAACTCACGCTTTTATCGCATTGTTAGGCGAGCATAGTTATGAGTGTTGTGGTGGCTACGGGCATAAATGCTCTAAATATGATTGAACTGGGCGCGTTAGGCCGTTGTATTGAGGGGGTCTGTGATGAGTATTGAAGTTGCAGTGCCCAAACGCTTGAGTGCAATTGAACTGGGCGTGTTTGGCGGTTGTATTAAGGGGGTCTGTGATGAGTATTGAAGTTGCAGTGCCCAAACGCTTGAGTGCAATTG
>CAJWZU010000030.1 GCA_913050115.1 uncultured Cellvibrionales bacterium | reverse complement strand
GGCGGCGGCATGAGCGTCCATCACCGTGACCTGCTTGTTGCGGTCAGCTTCAGACACCACGCGCACTTCTTTAATTTTTTCTTCTTCCTGCGCCACAGTTTTTTCTACCGCCACTCGCTCGCGAATAACATTGGCGATCTCGCGTTTTTCAACTTCCAGTGCCTTGTCCTTTTCGATGACCTGCAGCTCAACTTCACGCTCGCGCGAGACGATTTCGAGATCTTTAGCACGGGTCACTTTTTCCACTTCGATCACGACTGCGCGCTGGCGATTTTGCTCGGCCACCTCCACCTCGCGATTCATATTTTCTTCTTGAATCGCAATTTCTTGATCGGAGATTATGCGCGCCTGCTCGGATTTCAAACGCTCTTCTGCCTGTACACGCAGTGTTTCGGCTTCTTCGCGAGCGACCACAGTGGCAATTTCACGCCCCTGTTTGGCTTCGGCATCGGCCTGCTGTCGCTCCAGCGCTAACATGGCCTCTTTGGTTTCTACGTTTTTCTTCTTGATTGCCAGGTCTTCGTTGCACTGCAATTCGTTGGTGATCACATTCTGCTCGGCGGTGAGACGAGTAATCTTACGAATACCTTCGGAGTCCATAATATTAGTGCCGTCGAGCTTGCCGATAGGCGTCTGCTCTAGGTAATCAATGGCGACATCTTCTAATACATAACCGTTGAGATCGTCGCCAATAACTTCGACAATTTTCTCGCGAAAGCTGATGCGGTCTTCAAACAGACTGACGAATTCCATCTGTTTACCGACGGTTTTTAGAGCCTCAGAGAACTTGGCGTTAAACAAACTGTTAACGGCGGCGCGGTCCGAGGCGCGCTCGACACCAATGGCTTTAGCCACACGCAGTACATCTTCACGCGTCTCATTTACGCGCAGGTAAAAGGCCACGGTTATGTCGGCGCGAATATTGTCATTACAAATCAGGCCGTCGGTACCGCGACGATCGACTTCCATAGTAATTAGAGAGATGCGCATTTCTTCGCGCTTGTGCACCACTGGAATAACAAAGGCACCGGTAAAACTCACCTTTGGTACTGAGGTCATATCGTTGACGATCAGGGCGGTGCCCTGAGCAACTTTAATATAAAAAGCTTTAAAAAAAGCGGCAATCATTAGTATCAGTGCAACAAGCCCGCCGACACCGATGATAAAACCCATGTATCCAGAAATATCAATATCCATAGTAACTACTCCATTTAATTAATTTAAAGATTAAGATTTATATTTATTACTGTGTAAATTCTGACTCAGGAATAACCAGGTATGTACCATCAGTTTTGTTGTATTGCAGCAAAACAACAGCATCACCTTTTTTTAATGTATTGTCGTCACTGTTGCGCACGCGCAATAACAATCCTGCTCCGCCATCATTGAATGTCGCTTCGCCAAAAGTGGCCGTAACTTTTGAACTTCGAATAACAGCGACTTGCCCCAAAATGTGTTTATTTGATTTTGCCTGTGCGCCACTAAACAACCCTTTTAAAGGTTTAATCATGAACGCTGTTATGGGTAACGAAGCAAAAAAACTAATCACAAGAATAACTGCACCCGCCAAATATTCGAGCAGACCGTCGGGAATATAATCAAAGGTAAAGTAAACAAGTTGGTAACAGATTACCCAGCCAACCAGTGATAATGTACTAAAAACAAATGTAATAGGGACACCAGTCAACCCCCAAGCCAACATGAAGCCCGCCAAACCTTCGGCGGTCGGTGCATCGGCAGAAAAATCAACATCACCATCACCATCACCATCAAAATCTAAATCGAATTCAGGCCCGTCGATATCGAACAGCCCGACAATCGTCAACAGCGCCAAAATAATGGTTACGGTCAGTAATACCGAATAGATAATGGCTGGAAACGACGTAACAATTTGTAGGAAATCTTCCAATAAATAGCTGAGTGCAATCATTGCGCTCTCCTTGTGAATGCCGTGATAACACGGCGCACGACATAATATGTCAAGCAGAGATTATGGTTTCTGACATATTATGTCAATAATTAATATTGGCTGCTGTGTACTCGGTGGCTCGACTTGTCCCTTTTACTTTTAATTGTCTTCCTTTACTCACCAGAATTGTCTTTATAGACAAGATGAAGAGGACCGTGATTTTTAGTGCCAACGGTAAAAATTGCAAGAAAAAATTGTTGACATAATATGTCGCGCTGATTAATTTAGCTTTCAGACATAATATGTCTATGATTTAACCTAACCAAAAGGTGTTGTGATGAGTCCACTACAGGAGTTAACCCTAAAGCTGGCCGATGCCAGCTATGAGGGTCGGCGCTTTAACTGTTTGCCGATACCTGGCTCGCAGCCAGTACTGCAAATAGAGGTGTCGGGACAGGAAGAGTTTCCCATTTATATCACCCTTACCGACACTCAAATGCTGTGCATCGCCTACCTTTTTCATGAGGATGAAGTGATTGCGGGCCGCCACGCCGAGTTAAATGAGCGCTGCCTGCAATTAAATGTGCCTATACCACTGTCGGCCTGGGCCAAAATTGAACACCAGTACGCCCTGTTTGGTGCCCTGTCGACGCATTCGCTATTTGACAATGTACTGCGCGAAATAGTCGCACTCAGTGACAACGCCATTGCGGCACTTGAAGCCGTGGAAGACCTGCTGAAATAACCCTTAAGACCATACTGGGAAAGTCGATTATGAATATTTTGAAGCAACTAATGACTGCGATTCGGGGCGGCGCTCGCGAAATAGGCGAGAGTGTTATTGATGCCAATGCCATGGTCATTTACGAGCAAGAAATAGAGGATGCGCGCCACCACTTAAACACGGCTCGCGAGAGTCTGACCGAAGTTATGGCGAGTGAAATGCAGAGTAGGCGGACAGTAAAAAGTCTTGAAGAAAAAATACATGAGCGCGAAGTTTATGTGGTTGAGGCGCTAAAAAAAGACAATGAAGCATTGGCGCTGCACATTGCGGAAAAAATTGCCGCGTTTGAAGAGGAGCTTAAACAGCAGCAAAGCGCGCAGCGAAAACTGCATGCTCAAGTAAATCTCATTAAAAGCCAAGTACGCAAGGCCGAGCGAAGTATTGCTGACCATGAGCGCGAACTGCTGATGGTAAAAACCACTGACAGTGTGCAAAAAGCCACCCTGGCCGTGAGTGAGAATATTGCCGCCAACCACTCTAACCTTAATACTGCGCGCCAATCACTGGATCGTATTCGTCGCAAGCAGCAAATGACAGATGACCAGCTGACCGCCGGCGGTCAACTGAGCGCCGCCGAGGATGACCGTTCACTGCAGGCACAACTGGCCGCTGCCGGTATTAGCACAAAAAACAGCAACAGCGCGTCGGTACTGGCGCGACTGAAAAAGAGTTTGTAGATATGCCGAGCCGCAACAACCCTTTGTGGGAAAAAGAGCGTCAAGCTGCCAAGGCCACCCAAGTGGCCTTTGATGTTGGCAGCGAGACTCAAACGGTGATTAAGAAACTGGCGCTGGACAACCAGTTAACGCCCTCGGACCAAGTCAGACAAATACTGGCTCTGCCGGTTAAATCGCGCGCTGTGCGCCCGAGGCTAACGCTGAGTTTGTCTGAACAAGATTTTATCGACTTGGCCAAACGTTATGGGTTAGATGAGTCTGAACGCCTGCAAATTAAAGAACAAGCGGCGCAAGAGCTGATTACTTTTGCCGCGGCAAGTCAGCCACAAGAATAAAATTATTCGTGACAAAGTGTCGCGATTAGGTAGAAATAACTGTTCATTCGAGTAGCGGTTTCGCCATCGCCATACATCTTGGCGTGGTCGAGAATAATGTGTGTCAGGTGTTAGCAAATATTATCGAAGGCATTAAACCGGCCTCACTTAATAATGCGATACAGGCTTAAATCGACACCCACTGAGCCCGAAATAATTCGCATAACTATTAACGCCTAACTATTAACGCATAACCATTGGCGCATAACTAATAAGGAAATAATATGAAGTGCACCAGCTGCAAGCAGGGACGATTAGAGCCCGGTTATATTGATACTTTGTTCAGCGCCTACACCTGTGATAAATGTGGGGGCAACTGGATTTATCTTGTTGATTATTTATCTTGGCAGCAAAATGCCGAAGACTTTGACGTTAGCGGACTGCCAACCGTGGCTATTGAGGCCGAAGACACACAACAGGCGCTATTGTGCCCGGTAACTGGCAGCTTAATGTTGAAATATCGCATCTGCCATGACAACAACCATCGCCTAGATTTAAGCCCCAGTGTTAACGGTATTTGGCTCGATCGCGGCGAATGGCAACTGTTGAAAGACCGAGGCTTAGCCACCAGCCTAAATAAAATTTTCACTGCGCCCTGGCAAAAACAGGTTCGTGACGATTCTGCCAAAGCCACATTTGAGGGTCTCTATGATGATAAATTTAGCGAACAGGGACACGCCAAACTTAAAGCGCTCCGAGACTGGCTCGCGGATCAAAAACAGCGCGCCGCTATGATCGCCTATTTGGCGGCTGTGGACCCTTACTCGGCCAATAAATAAACCCTAAGTTTGTCGCTAAGCTAAACTCATTATTAAGCCTTATTGCACTTTCTCGCTGAGGCTTAATACAGGTGCGAGTATGGCGACAAAAAACTCGGCAAGTACACACAACAGCAACAAGCAGGCCGCTATTGTGGCTATCGATTTGGGTGGTCAAGGCCCCGCCGCAGCACTGTATAGTGCAAGCGGTGAATGCCTGCTGTACCAGCATAGAGATTGCCAGGCGCAAAGGTCCGATGACGGTCGGCGTGTTGAATATGACTGCGACGATTATACTCGCGCGGCAGTGTCGGCTATTAAGGCACTGCAATACTACCCCGATAAAGCCGACCTACTGTATGTCGGTATCACCGGGCAAGGGTCGAGTTTTGTCTGCTGGGATAAAAACAATGGCCGCGCTCTGACGCCAATTATTAGCTGGCAAGACACCCGCGCCAGCGAGTTTTTAACACAAGATTTTGCACCCGATATAGAAAAAATAACCGGCCTAAAAACTTCGGCCCATTTTGGTGCTACTAAGCTTTCTTGGTGTTTGAAACATCTATCTGAGGTGCAAGAGGCTAATCGCGATGGTCGTTTGGCTTTTGGTCCGCTCAACACTTATCTGTTGTTTATACTCACTCAAGGGCAACAACATCTGTGTGACCCTGGCACAGCGCAGCGCACACTGCTGTGGAATATTCAGCGCAGCGACTGGTCTCATAGTCTCGTTCAGTATTTCTGTATCCCACCCTCGGCACTGCCATTACTGCGACAGAATATTGATGATTATGGCCATATTTCACTGCCCGCTCTCGGCTGTGAGTCCCTGCGCGTCAGTGCCATGCACCGCGATCAAAACGCCAGTTTATACGCCGATGGTGATATCGATACAGACAGCCTTTACATTAATATGGGTACTGGAATTTTCGCCCAAAGAGTGGCTACCAGTAAAAAAGCGCCCACGGGACTATTAACCAGCCCAGCACTGTTTTGTGGGCACCATAAAAAAATGGTCTGGGAAGGTTCTGTCAATGGTGGCGCGGCGGCGCTTAGCTGGCTGCAGCAGCAAATTCCAGGCTCAGAACCGATTACACCGCAGCGGGTTGAATTGGCCTTGGCGCAAGATTTATCTGACTGGAGCGGGTGTCTCATTAATAGCGTCAGCGGCTTAGGCGCGCCTTACTGGCGCACGGATATAGCGACAGAATTTATGGGCGCCGACAGCGTCGATGAAAAACTGTGCGGCTGGGTCGAGAGCTTAATTTTTCAATTAGCCGACATTGCGATATTGCTGCAGCGTGACAGCATTTGCCAGCGAATAGAGATCAGTGGCGGTATGGCGGCAAGCCCTGGCTTATGTCAACGTCTGGCGGATTTACTGGGGCTTGTAGTTGTGCGCCGCCAAGATATTGAGTCCAGCTTACGCGGTATTGCTTTTTTGGCCGTTAACCGCCCCAGAGACTGGCCCGCTAGGCCCATAGACAAACAATTTATGCCGAGAATAAACGCTCAATACAACTCTCAAGTCAGTTCTCAAGTCAGTTCTCAAGTCAGTTCTCAAATTAACTCTCAAGACAATTCTGGCCTGCAACGCCGCTTTGCATTGTGGCAGCAGGCGATGCAAACGCGCATTGCAGGAGACTCTACCAATGCCTGATCATATTGTTGTTATAGGTGCTGGCATTCAAGGTGCAGGGGTTGCTCAGGCCGCCGCTGCTGCCGGTTTTAAAGTAACTATTTTAGAAAAGTGCAGTGTCGGCGGCGCCACTTCTAGCAACTCGTCTAAGTTGATTCACGGCGGCCTGCGCTATTTAGAATCGGCGCAATTCGCGCTGGTGCGAGAGTGTCTACTGGAGCGCCAACTGCTGCTGCAATTGGCGCCCGAGTTGATAGCACTGCAGCGCTTTCATATCCCTATCTTTGATCACAGCAAACGCCGCCCCTGGCAGATACGCCTAGGGCTCGCGGCTTACTCAGCCCTGTCAGGGTTTAATCATGCCGGTCAATATGGCGAGGTTCCACGCGCGCAATGGGCACGTTTTGATGGTTTAAAACACGACCAACTGCGCAGCCTACATTACTATTATGATGCCCAAACTAACGACCAGCTATTGACCCAAGCGGTGGTGCAATCGGCGCAAAGTTTGGGTGCCGAACTACTGCTGGGGGCCGATGTGAGCACTGTAGACATCCATAAAGATGGCTGCCGTATAGGCTTTATGCACAATGGACGCGAGCAATTTCTGGAGGCCGCTGCGGTGGTAAATTGCTCGGGGCCGTGGGTTAATGGACTGCTCGCAAAGGCAACCCCAAGGCAAACTCCGCTCAATATTGAATTGGTTCAAGGCAGCCACCTATTGCTTAAAAACACCGGTATTAAGCACTATTACTACATGGAAGCTCCCGGCGATCATAGAGCAATTTTTGCCCTGCCTTATTTAAACGAGTTGCTGGTTGGTACCACTGAGGTGCCGTATAAGGGAGACCCCAGTAACGCTCAAACACTGGCCGTAGAGGAGACTTATCTTATCGACAGTCTCAGACATTATTTTCCCGAGTTGCCCGCGCAGCTACAAATACAGCAGCGCCTGTGCGGCCTGCGAGTACTGCCGCAGGCGTTGAGTAAGAGTCCGTTTGGACGCCACCGAGAAACCCTCTACCAGCTTGATCAGCGCACTCGGCCGCGCTTAATTTCTGTCGCTGGCGGAAAGCTGACCAGCTACCGATTGAGCGCTCTAAAAGTACTGGAACAATTGCGCCCCACTCTTAATAACCCCAAAGCCATAGCGAGTACCGGTAAATTATTGCTGATTCCTAACAATTGACACTAAGCCGCTACGGGCTTATCTCAGTTTGTACTTAGCCTAGGTGGGTAAATGCATATACTTAAAGAGACACAAGCACGTTAGGCTCGAAATTTGTGGCACGTTTAGTTGTAAAAAATGCTGCAAGTTCTGTCCCCGCCTTAGGTGTTATTAGACGATCAGTTGATCCCGATACTAGGAGTACCGAATGGGCATTGCTATCACTGTAGAGAACTACCTCAACACAAAGCAGGTTAACTTTGATCTGCTCTGCCACGATTACAGCCAAGACTCCTTCAGCACCGTTCGTGCCGCGCACATCGACAGCCTGACATTAGCCAAAGGCGTGGTTTTTCGCGATGAAGATTTGCACTACACCATGTGTGTACTGCCGGCACAAAACAAAGTGCGACGTCTAACCTTGAATCAGATATTCGACCGCCACTTAAGGTTAGCCGACGAAGATGAGCTGGATGAGCTCTTTAATGACTGCCAACACGGGGCTGTACCAGCACTCGGGGAAGCCTATGGTATGAGCGTGATCTGGGATGATGAGCTACTTGAGGCTCAGGATATTTACTTGGAGGCGGGCGATCATAAACACCTTATTCACATAGGTAGCAGCCAATTTAGCAAGCTGATGAATGACAAAATGCACGATCATTTCAGCCGCATACGGCCGACTTTAGAGAACCACCCTAATTGCTAGAGACAAAAAAACCCAGCTCGACAGAGCTGGGTTTTTTTGTCTAAAGAAACACGAAAATGTTTACTTTTTCTTGACCGGTACCAGTGTTGCAGCGACACCAACAACCTTGGCGGCATCGGCTATAGCCACATAAGTCGCGGTAGTTGCCTCACCATCGGCACTAATAATCACAGCGGCTTCTGGGTTTTCAGCATGCTTGGTCTGGATAATCGCTTTGATTGAGCGTACATCCACGCGGCGATTGTCGACAAATATCTCATCGCTAGAGGTAACCTTGATAAGAATGTTTACCGGGGCGTCTTCAGGCGGTGGCGCGTCAATATCTGGCGGAATGTTCACATCCAGACCAATCTCTTTTACGAACGATGCCGTTACGATAAAGAAGATCAACATGATGAAAACCACGTCCAACATCGGCGTCAGATCGATTTCATTACTTTCTTCTTCGCCGCCGCGACCTTTTCTTCTTCTTCGACTCACCTGACTTCTCCTGATAATTCAGATTTGGCTTGAATATTCTGTGTTACAAACAATAGCGCGGAATACTACCAGCTTTAGCCCTTACTGCCTATATAGGCTAATCAATAAAAGCCTGTGCGGTGCTGTAGCGACAAAAAATAACTGCCCCTGGCGAGACCGTGCACGTGCACAAAGTTAACCTTGTTGCCGCTGAGCTACAGCCGCGCTAGGGTGCTACGCGCATAAGCAACCCGCTCTAGTAAGGAACTGGCTTTGCTAGACTGCTCAGAAACAGCCTTTAAACGCGGCAATAAGCCTCGATTATTAGCCACCTGTATGGTCAATCCGGGGCGCGCATTCAGCTCTAACAATAACGGCCCGTGGTCGCTATCAAGTACTAGATCTGCGCCTAGGTAACCTAGCCCACACATGTCATAACAGCTCGATGCCAGCTCTAGCAAACGCGACCACTGCGGTACTTTTATACTCAGTAAGTCTTTGCCGGTATCTGGGTGCAAAGCTATTGGCTGATCAAATTGCACCGCCTGTACGGCATGCCCCGTGGCTAAATCTAAGCCAACGCCCACCGCGCCCTGATGCAGATTAGCCTTGCCTTGAGACACGTGAGTCGATAATCGTATCATCGCCATTACGGGGTAACCCTGAAAAAGAATCACCCGAATGTCGGGCACCCCCTCGTAGCTGTAACCGTTAAAGCATGGGTCAAACTGAATTAATGCCTCAATAACAGCGACGTCATTACTGCCGCCGAGAGAAAATAATCCCGCCAAAATATTGGAAACGTGGCGTTCGATATCATTCAGGGAAATAACGCTGCCACAGGATTTATAAAAACCGTCGATATCGGCACGGACAATGACCAGAATACCCTTACCACCAGAGCCTTTGGCCGGTTTGATGCAAAAACCTCCAAGCTCGGGCAATAGTTTGACCAAATTGCGCACATCGTGCTGTTCGCGTACAACACCGATCAATTTTGGCACCGCTACACCGGCATTTTCAGCCAGAGTTTTGGTCTGTAATTTATCGTCTACCAGTGGAAACAAGTGGCGCGGATTATAACGGGCAATGAAGTCAACATTGCGTTTATTCATCCCCAATACACCGCGCTGTCGAAGTTTTGAGCGCGCGGTATAAGCGCGGGAAAGTTTGGCCAAAAAAGCCATTAGTTAGAGGATACGCGCAGCGGTTTAAAGCGGCGCAACTCCAGCAGACGATAACCGGTATAACTGCCTAGCAGTAGCACTACTGCCATTAACACTAATTGCACACCCAGAAAATTAAAGGTGATATGACGCACTAACGAGCTGTCCATTGCCAGATAAGCCAATACCGCCACCAAAAGCGAGCCGCCGCCCTGCTTTAATACCTCTGTCGCGCCCTCTTCTTCCCACAACAGGGACATACGTTCAATGGTCCAAGCAAGAATAATCATCGGAAAAAAGGTCACTTTCATACCTTCACTCAAGCCCAACTGAAATGCCACTATGGCGAATACACTGATAATACCGATTACCATAATAATCACCGCCGATATTCGTGCCACCAAGAGCAGGTTCAGCCGCGACAAATAGGCACGAATATAAAGCCCCGTGGCGACGATTAAGATGAAGCCGATTAAGCCTGTTAGCAAACTGGTTTGCATAAACGCCATCGCTATTAATACCGGCATAAAAGTACCTGAGGTTCTGAGCCCTACCAGTACTCGTAGCAATACCACCACCAGTACCCCGACCGGTATCAATAAAATGCTTTTAAACAGAGCCTGTTCTTCCAAGGGCAAACTATAAAGTGAAAAACTGAGTAGATTACCTTCCTCCAATGGCATCAACCGTGCAGCGGGTAATTCCTGCTCAATAATTGAAAAGCTAACGTTAGAACGGTGGCCACCGGTGACATCCAGCAGTGAATCGTCGCGGTATTGCCACAGTAATAAATTTTCAGTCGCGGCTTGTTGCCCCGTCAGAGGGTCGATTAAAAAATAGTCTTGACCGGTAAAAACTTGTAGATAATCGCGCAGCTCTTGCCGCCTGCGTCCATCTTCTAGCACCAGTGCCTGCACACGTCTGACAGCTACCCGGCCCTGTAACAATAAATCTAGCATCCATTGGGTCCGCGATGCATGTTGATACAACAATTGCGCCTGCTGATGCTGAGTATCGAACTGCTTGATTAAAGCCAGCGCCAAACTTAACGGGTCTGCAGAGCTTTGGTGAGCGGCGGCGAGCAGCTGAGTGGCAACCCGAGCATAGGGCTCGGGTATACGCGGTAAGGCTTGCTGTTGGGGCGGCATGGCCAATATATTGAGATCTGGTTTTGCCAACATATCGACACGATAATAGAGGCTCTGCTTGCCTCGAGCCTCGCGCACCGCCCACTCGGCGCGGCGGCCACCATTGCGCACAGAATAATTTAAACCAAAACCAGGGCTAGCCGTGTATTCACGCAACAATTCAAACCCAGCTTGGGTGGAGGGTATTGCCAACGACACCTTCACCGGTTTCCCCGTGGCCTGAAGCTGAACTTTAGCTTCCACTGACCAAACTCGACTCAGCTCGCCCGGCAACCAAGACACATTGTCGGCCACATGCCGATAATTCATTAACCCCAAGCCAGTCGTTAACAACAAAGCGCACAAAGCAAAGAACGGCCAGCGATTTTTCAAGGTGATTGTGTCTGCATAACGAAACCTAATTCAGGCAGGCGTTGCGGCTTGGCCTGAATGTATTTTTTTGACACATCGACCACAGCCACATCGCGCAAGAACTCTCGGCCCAGTAATATGGGATATATCATATTAACGCGATCGGCCAAGGTAAACTCAGCTTCATCCATAAACTCACCTAGTTGCAACGGCAAGCGCACCACATAACGACGCTCGCTTTGTTTCATCGACGCCTGACGAACTTTTACAGTACGCCGCAGGCGTGCCTCTATGATTAATCCCGGCTGCCCCTGTTCTACCAACTGAAAACGCACCCAGTTTTTACCATCGCGCTCAAATTTTTCTATATTGGTGGTACTTAATGAGGATGTCGCTGCCCCCGTATCGATGCGGGCCCGTAACATTTTATTAGCGGGTTTTAACCACACCCACTCGGCAGCACCGAGTAATAATTTTCCGTCAATACTGCAGTTTTCCGACTTGCTAACCGGTACCCGCGGACTTGGGGCCGCCTGCTGGGATTGGTTTAACTGCTGCAACTGCTCGGCCTGTAGCTGCCCCTGCATATCAAGTTGCAGTTGTAATTGCTGCTGTGTTTGAGCCAGTAAATGCAACTGTTGTTTGAGCTGCTGTTGCTGTTGGGTAAATTCTTGCGAGTGAGATTCTTGCACATTTTGCAGAGCGGTCAAATCATACCCAGGTGTTAACGGCCGTTGTGAGCAGCCAGTGCTGAGGGCGAGGCACCAGCACAGGGCCAAAAAAACAACAGAGCGGAAGGTGATCGTGATCATTATTGTTACCGAAATGGGGCTCGTAATAGTGGCTAACGACGGCTCCCTGTGGGTACTAACAAGCAGTATTCAGCCGATTTACTCGGCCTCTAAACATTACCACCAAAGTAGCATATATAGAGCGCTACCACCAAATAAGCCACTCATAAGCCTTGAAACTCAGGTCATTGATCGTTATTTTGTGCGCGCATTTAAATTCATACCACTAAGAAGTCACTTTATGTCTATCGATACCCTATTACAGCAACTACAGACTGAGCCCCAATCCATAGCTTTTAGCGACACTATGGCTGCGATTGATGCCGCCTACAATTTTAGCGAAACAGCTTTTAACAACGGTGACACCCTCAATGAGGCCGGTCAAAACAATGGTTCCTGTCAATTATTTGCTTTTGCGCAATTACACCATTTAAGCCAAAGTTCGACGTTGGCGCTCTTCGGTGACTACTACCGCCAAGATGTATTGCTGCACCCAGCAGCAACTGATCACAGCAACATTAGAAATTTTATCCAGCACGGTTGGAAAGGTATTAAATTTCATGGCGTAGCACTGACACAAAAGTAAGCGTCAAAAAAAACGCCGCACCAATAATATTGGCGCGGCGTTTTTTTACAAGTTAACCATAGGGTATAGCGAGAACCTACTTGGCTTGGGAATCTAGACCCGCCAGTAATGCGCTCATCTCCGGCGTTTCAGCTTCAATACGAGCTCGTTTTTCTGCATCTATACGCAATTTTTCCGCTGCGATAGCCGCTTTAATACGCTGCCCTTTGCTGCCGCTGTTTAAACTGGTCGGCGGCGCTTTCAGGATAGCTTCAGCTGCGGGAGCTGCCGCCATATTTACTGGGGCTGTGCGCGCTGACAAAACCTTGGCGGCAAGTAATTTGGCTTCGGCGCGACTGTCTCGCTTACTCGGCGCCAATTTTTCTTCGACCACGGCCTCAGTCACTACCTTACGGCTACTCGTACCCAACTTAAGCGATTCAAGACGCTTTGCTTCCATCACTTTTTCAGCGGCTGCAGCCTTGCGGTCGGAAGCAGCTTTTTTCTTAGCCTCGGCTAAGCGTGCTGTTTTTGATGTTTTTCGAGCGGCCAGACGACGGGCTTCAATTCCCATCATCAAACTCTTCATCTCAGCAGCCTCTAAGGTAGAAGCCGTTTGCCTGAACTGTTCACGTGCTTCGCGCTCACGCTCAAGTTCTTCTTTGATACGTTTTTCTCTAGCCGCTGAACCAGTGCGACCAGTGGCAATTTTATCGGGTGCGGCGGCGGCCGAACTAGCAGCCTTTTTAGCGGGCTTTTGAGCTACAGCACGGACTTTTTTGACCGGTCCTGTTTCTGCAGCGGCCTCTGCCAATGCTAGCTTAATTAGGTCAAGAGAAGACAGTGCAGGTTTCGTCTTTTGCTCTACTTCAGGCTCTTTGCTCGACCCTTTGGAGCTCTGCTCGCGACGATCATCCAGCCAGCCATCATCAGAACCGTCATTCCAGTTCTCACCAGCAACACCGGAATCAATTTTTGCTAAATCATCCAGCTCAGCTTTTGCCGCCAAGACCTTGGCATGCGAGACGACTCCGGAGGCACGACCCGCTTTTATCGGAATTGCACCCAAGTCTTTTTGTGCTTCGCGCACAAGTTCGCGCATTTCACTGCTGTCATCAGCGAAACCGAACTCTTCTATCTCAAATTTGCTGGCACCCTGCTGACGAATTGCCGCAAAGAAGTCACCTTCGGCACCGTCCTCGGCCTGATTGACCAGTGAGATCCAGTGTTCTTCCAGATCCTCACGGGCACTGCCCACATAAACTGTGTGGCTAATTTCATCTGTGGCCGTATAGACAATCACCAATCAATACCTCAAGTGCGTTTTCTCGGAACAAATAAATATTATTATACACCGATCAACAGGCTTAACATTAAGCAGCAAGTTGATCTGGGCGAAATATTATAAAGCTCAATAAAAAAATCGCCAGAATTGACTTTTCCGAATCAGCCAAAAGCACTCAAATTAAAATAAAAAGTTAGCACTAGCAAACCCGACATCGACTGCTAGGTATGATAAGTTTTTTCATTGTCGTTAAATAGCGATAATTGAAAAAAATTACTATTAGATTCGAGATTAACAAAGCGAACGCCTAAACCCAGCAGTCGCACCGGCCGAGCACCCCGCACGAAGGCCTCTTTCAGTAACTCTCGGTAGTGACATATTAGTGCTTTGGGGCTTAATCGTTCTAGCGTAGTGGTGCTGAAATCGCTAAATTTAATTTTCACAAAAGCTTTGTTTACTCGATAACTTTCATCGAGGTTATCTAGGCGACCTTGCAGCTGTTCATATAATTCCGGTATTTTGGCTAAACACGCGGCCAATGAGGGTAAGTCCTCACCGTAAGTATGCTCCACGCTGACAGATTTGCGCCGCCGAGAAGCAACCACGGCACGTTCATCTACACCGTAACTCAAGTCGTACAGACGCGCGCCAAAAGTGCCGAATAACTGAGTCAATTCAAATATTGAACGCTGACGTAGGTCTGCACAGGTCTCAATACCGGCGCGATGCAATTTTTGTGCGGTGACTTTACCTACGCCATGAATACGAGTAACCGCTAACGGCGGCACAAAAGTCTCGACCCTACTGGGGGGAATCACCGTTAGCCCGTTCGGTTTTTGCCAATCTGAGGCGACTTTGGCCAAAAACTTATTTGGAGCCACACCGGCCGATACAGTAATTCTCAGCGCCTGTTCGACCCGGAGGCGAATTTCAGCGGCCATTAATGTCGCGCTGCCCTGACAACCGGAACTATCGCTAACATCGAGATAGGCCTCATCAAGCGACAGAGGCTCAACCAAATCGGTGTAATCAGAAAATATTTCTCGCATGGCTTGTGAGGCCTCGCGATAAGCGGCCATCCGGCTAGGGACAATAATTAATTGAGGACACAGACGTTTAGCATGGTGCGAGGACATAGCGGAATGCACACCAAAACGTCGCGCCTCATAATTACAGGTAGCGATAACGCCACGCCGAGATATGTCACCGCCAACCGCCACCGGCAGACCGCTCAAACAAGGATCATCACGTATTTCTATTGCGGCAAAAAAACAGTCCGCATCAATATGAATAATTTTTCTCTGCATAGCCAAAGTATAACCATAATAACTGTATGAAAAAACAGTAATAAATAAGACTGTTAACAAGCTCTGACGCACAAAGGTCAACACGCTATAATCGCACCACACCAAAATACGATTTTTGAAGGTAAAAAATTATGTCGATTGATTCTTGGAGCCCTGATACGGCGTCAACAGTTGCCAGCTATCAAATTGAGCCATCGCTACTGATGCGTTTTATTGATTTTGCTCAACAAACAGATTGGTCAACGCTCACTACCGCGCTAACAGAGCATGAAACAATTCAACATCAAGCCATAATGAAACAAAGTAAAGACGCTTGGTTTAATGCCGCGGCAGACTTGGATGTTGAGCAAATAGAATGTTTAGTGCGATTTTTTACTGTAGCTGAGATGCAGTTTAGTGGCTGGGAAGTGGGCGCTGATTCACCCGTCATCTGGTTAGTAAAATTGCTGCGGCGCCGGAATTGCGCTCCGAATAAAGAATTATTATTGTGGATAAAAAATCACTCAAATAATCGTTTTATTCCCAATGGCGCACTTTAATTTGTAAAAAACATAAAAACTTATCATTTTTACAATTTTTTATAAAAAATATTGATTTTTTAGCCCCAAATGTTAACGCATCTGCGCTGAATATTTTATACTTACTGCACCTGTTTGATAATCTATGTAATTTGTAAACTGCGTGCGCAGTGGATCTTATACAGCCAAGCAGGCAATCTATTTATCGGCATCTGCGGTAGTGATACGCCCAGACGGTCTAATTATATTTAAACCTATGAGGATTTATCATGGCTGCAAGCAAAGCTAAAGCTGTTGACCCAGTAGTTGCACTAGAAAATGAACTGGCGATACTCAATGCCAAATTGGTTAAAGCTCGCGCCAAGCAGCAAGCGGACATTGTCAAAGCCGCTACCAAATTAACTAAAGATGCTGCCAAAGCTATTGCTAAAGCTAAGGCCGACAAAGCTAAAGTGGCTGCCACGAGCAAGAAAAAGAAGACCCCCGCCACAGCAAAGCAATTGGCAAAAGCAAAAGTTGCAGCAGCAGCCTCTAAAACTGCTGCTATCGCGGCCAAAGACAGTGCAGTTGATGCAAAACAAGTATTGAGTGCTGTCAAGGCTGCCAACAAGCTTACGGCCATTCGCGCCAAGGCTAGCGCCAAAGAAGAAGCTGCTATTGCCAAGGCCAATAAAGCTCAAGCAAAAAAAGATGCCGCTAAAGCAAAAGCTGCTGCTAAAAAAACCTCGGTTAAGACCAAGGATGCCGCTAAAAAATCCGCTGCCAAAGCCAAGCTGAAAGCTAAGCTGGATAAAGCTAAAGCCGCAGCCAGTGCTAAAACTTCAGCGGCTAAGGCTAAAGCCAAACAAAAAACTAAAAAGGCCGCTGAAAAAACTAAAGCAAGCAGCAAAAAAGCCAAGGCCAAGACGGCCACTAAAAAAGCTGCGACTAAGCCAAGCGTAAAGATGGCCAAGACGGCCACCAAAAAAGCTGCGACTAAGCCAAGTGTGAAGATGGCCAAGACGGCCACTAAAAAAACTGCTGCTAAGCCAACGGTTAAGAAGGTTACAGTTGCTGCTAAGCCTGGCGCTAAAAAGCGCGGCCGCCCAGCTAAGGCTAAAACTACCGCTTAATTGCGATTGTTTTCTGCAAAAAAAAACGGCGCCTCTGGGCGCCGTTTTTTTATATGAGTGGAATGATAAATGGCTACTACGGCACAACTTGCACTTTCATCATAAATAGACAGTAGTAATAATGCAGGAAAGTAGCAACAAACGATTCTCGATAACTAATTTCGGTATTGTCGCTATTCTTAGCAGTCTAAGTCCGATAGCTACCACGGCGACTATCTCCAGAAGTCCATCTGGCCCTATAGAGTAGCCCTTTTGGGTAGATCTTCTCAGCATCAACGACAGCGACAAAACACTATCCCGCTCTCTTAATTATTTATTAGCGGCTTATTTTTAGTGATTCAAGTAAAAGTTCGCGTTTTTTATTATGAGCTTAAGTTACTGCTGGCAGCCTTCCACATCAGTAGATGTACTGGCAATAATTCTGCCGCTAGGCTTGTTGCCGGTTGAAAATATACCGGACTGGCTAAACTGTGTGCGAGTGGTTTCAACCACAGTATTCAATACAGGCCATTGACCACTATTAGGCGAACCGTGAACTTTTAGCGGCGCTCAAGCGCACTAATATTACAATGCTAAGCAGGCCTGACCCAATACCTTTACTTCGCCGGTAGCCCTATTAAAGGGTATAGATAACACTACGATTTCGCATCGACAGAGTGAATCTAATACTGCACAGGGAAGGCCGCTGAGGGTTAAGTCTGTGCGTGTTCACTCAATATTCATCAAAGCTATAGCGGTTGATAAGAATAAATTTAACATAGAGCCTTGCCAGCAAAGGTCTGGCATACAACTATTGTTGTATATTTACGTCAAAAAAGCTTCTGACTGCCTCACCATTTAAGTAGTTTAGCGCAAACAAGCTGGACACTATCGCGACACCATTAATCAATAGCGACTGAGCGCTCAAAATACTTAAATCAAATTGAAAGTAACTATCGACAAAAGCAAATAAAGCGGCCAGTAAAAATATATATAGCAGCGAAATTTGTAGCAACCAAGTAGCATAAATACGATTGATTAAACCAATACCTAGGTATATACAGAGAATACTAGGCAACAATAAATTTGATAGTTGTAAGCCGTGGTACAGATGCGCCCAGCCGAATAATAATATATTCAATAGCGCTATCAATTTAAGCCCCTGCAGTTTTGACTCAATCGGCAGACCACACCATTTCAAACGCTGTTTGAGCGGGCGAATATAGCCCATACAAATATCTTGTAAAACTAACATCACTGGAGTCAGTAATAGGGTTAAAACAGTCGAAAACACTAAACCGTAAACAATCGCACTAGCCAGTGATTTCCAATAAGATCCAACGACACCGCCATACACCATATTGCGATCAATAATATCGATACTTAAACCCAGCGCCAACGGCAGCAATCCTAGAATAGTGGTCGCGGTGGTTAAAAATACCGGCCGCAAACGCTGCGCACCGGACATAATGGCAGCATCAACCGCACTCATATGTGGGTGAACTTTTCGTAGGTGGTTATAGGTGTCAATTAAAACAATATTGTTGTTTACCACTATACCGGCCAAGGCAACGATACCGACACCGGTCATGATGGTGCTAAAACTTGACTGAGTTAACCAGAGGCCCAACATAACCCCCGCTGTGGCCATGATAACCGCCGACAAAGTTAATAGCGCCTGATAAAAACTGTTGAATTGAGTCACCAGTAATATAAACATTAGAAACAAAGCCAAACTAAATGCTGAGCCGAGAAAAGCCTGCGATTTTTCCTGTTCTTCATTAGCGCCGCGAAAATTAATCTCGACGGCGGGATCCATCGGGTTCTCGGCCAGCCAGAGCTTAACCTTTTCGACCATATCATCAGCGAGCACGCCTTCTTCGACATCGGCCATAACTACCATATACTCGCGACCATCTAAGCGCTGCACTTTATCAACCATCGGTCTGGCGACACGTGTAACAAAACTGCTCAGCGGTACCGCGCCCTGAGAGGTATTAACTTTAAGCTGATCCAACGCTTGAATACTGCGTTCGGAGAACGGATAACGAATACGAATTTCCACTTCATCGTCGGCATCATCGGGGCGATACTCACCCACTTTTATGCCGTTAGTAACCAACTGTACCGCGCGACCCA
This sequence comes from uncultured Cellvibrionales bacterium, assembly GCA_913050115.1. Classification (GTDB taxonomy): domain Bacteria; phylum Pseudomonadota; class Gammaproteobacteria; order Pseudomonadales; family Cellvibrionaceae; genus UBA1124. Next base: position 15,698 of record CAJWZU010000030.1, on the reverse strand, counting down.
CTTCTACTACGTCGGCCCCTAACTGTGCCGCCAACACACGATCAACTTTCAATTGCCACTCAATACCTGGCAGCGGCGAGGTATCAGTCACATCTCGCAAACCCACTATATCGGTCTCTAAACTCTGGCGTAAATCGCGTGTCGCGCGGAGTAATTTATCGCTATCGGCCGAGGTCAATTGTAGCTGCACCGGTTTACCCACCGGTGGCCCATCCTCCATGGCATTAGCAGTGGCATGAATACCAGGAAGATTTTTTATTTTATTGCGAATGTCGGCGTAGACATCGAAGGTTGAGCGCCCCAATTCTTCTGGGTCATAAAGCTCAATCAACATAGAGCCAATTTGATCTTTCTCTGGCGGCCTAGAACCAAATTGCTGCGGCGCGCCGGGACTAGCTACCGAGTAAAGAACCTTTACGCCAGGGGTAGCCAGTATTTTTTCTTCTACCTGATTTACTAATTGCTGCGCCTCAAGTACCGAGAGGTTGCCCTGCGCGCGCACAGATGCGGTGCCGTATTTTTGTTCTGTCTTAACAAAAAACTCTATACCGTTATTAAAATTAGCGAATAAAGTGAAACTTGCCACCAAAACAGTAAGCGCTAGCAAAAGCATTTCGCGAGGATAGCCCACCAATTTTTGTAACAGCCGTGCATAGCGCCCGGTAATACCGGGCAATGCCGTGGACGCACCTGTTTCTAATTTTTGTAAGTAAGCTGTAGTCCTGCTATCGATTTTACTTTTGCCCAGCACCGAGCCAATCGCCGGAGCAAACAGCAGTGCATAAAATAACGAGCCCGCCAATACCGCAAATACCGTTACCGGCAGATAGCGCATAAATTCTCCAGCTACACCAGGCCAAAACATAATCGGTAAAAATGCCGCCAGGGTCGTGGCCGTAGAGGCGACCACTGGCCAATACATGCGTTTTACCGACAGCGAGTAAGCGGCTTTACTGCTCATGCCTTCGGCCATTTTTCGATCGGCAAATTCGGTTACCACAATGGCACCATCAATCAACATACCGAGCGCCAACAACATGCCGAACAGCACCATAAAATTAAACGAAAAACCGATGTAGAGTAAAATAATCGCTGCCGATAATAGTGAAAAAGGCACCCCCAAACCGACTAAAATTCCTGAGCGCACACCCAGTGCTGCAATAATCACAACCATAACCAAGATCATGGCTGTGAGAATGTTGCCCTGCATCTCGGTCACCATACCCAAGGCAAATTCCGACTGATCCATTAAATAATCTATCTCGACTCCCTGCGGAATCTCGGCCGATAAGCTCTTAGCAATATCTCGCACCGCTTGGGTCACTTCAATATCATTGGCCTCAATACGTTTTTTTACCTCAATGGCAATCGCACGTTTTCCGTTAGCACTGGTGTACTGCGACGCATCTTTAAAGGTGCGCCGAATATCGGCAACATCACTGAGTGTCACCACACCGCTTGCAGTCCACTTTAATGGCAGCTGATAGACGTCTTCACGGGTCTCGATCAAACTAGGAACTTTTACCGCAAACCGACCTGCGCCTGTGTCTAACTTGCCGGCGGGTATCAATAAGTTATTACTGGCAATGGCGCGCCCGAGGTCAGTACTCGTAATTTGGTAATGTTCTAGCTTAGCGGGGTCAACAATAGCCTCAACAACCTCTTCGCGCTGACCGGTTAAATCCGCCGCGAGTACCGATGGTAAGGTTTCAATCAGAGCCTGTAAGCGTTTAGCGATATTAAATAATACGCGCTCTTGTACATCGCCCGAGATGGTTACAATAATGGAGGGGAAGTCCTGCGCTGACACCTCTTTCACTTCCGGCTCTTCGGCATCGAGCGGTAGCTCTGCACGGGCCCGGTCTACGGCAGTGCGCACATCTATGATGGCTTGATCGAGATTCTGTTCGGCTGCAAACGTTACCACCAGATAGACACTAGATTCTCGTGCAGTAGCGGTAATTTCTTCGACGCCCTCTAACGCTCTGAGCTCTTTTTCGAGTGGGCGAATCAGTAAGCGGGCGCCATCTTCAGGGGAGATACCTTCCTGAAACACAGTGACTACAGCGATAGGAATAGAGGGGTTAGGCGAGGCCTCTACCGTCATGTTGGCGCGTGCAACAATACCGGCTACAACGATCAGTAGCAGCACACAAAAGGTGCTGCGAAAATGCGTTACTGCGGAGTCGAGTAATTTCACAGAGCCACACCCGTGTTATCAGATTGGTGAGCGCTCGATTGCTCGACAATAGTCGTCACAACTTGTTCGCCCTCGCTGACATAGTGCTGGCCGACACTAATGACTAGAGCTTTGGCAGGCAGCCCTCGGACCCAAACCCCCGCAGCATCACCACCGACAATCTCCACAGGTTGAAATACGACCCGATGATCGCTATCAAGTATTCTAAGCCCCAAGCTGCCGGCGTCATCAAGTAACAACAGTGCCGGTGACAGTCGATGCGCTTCACCCGCCCCCGCATACAATAAGACATCTGCAGTAATACCGCTGCGCAGTGAAGCGTTTGGATTAGGCACAGCCACTTCAATACGAAAGGTTCGAGTGGTGAGATCGGAGTCGTGGCCGATAAAGCGTAAAATACCTTCGGCAGTTTGCCCATTTAATAGCCTGACCTCAGCTTTTGAGCCGAGCCTTAATCGTCCGACATCCGTTTCTGAAACCTGACCACTGATTATCAGAGGGTTTAATTCCAGCAAGGTTGCACAAGGATCGCCGCGTTCCATTAAATCGCCAACCTCAACCTGACGAGTATCGACAATACCGCTGAACGGTGCTTGAAGTTTGAGATTATCGAGGTCGAGTGCACGCCGGTGCTTTAGGGCTTTAGCAGAATCCAATGCGGATTTAGCCGCCGCGATTGCCGTGCGAGATTGATATCCCGCTGACTTCAATCGCTGGGCGCCGGTGTAATCCATCTGCGCTTTTTCTTGCGCGGTTACTGCTTCTTCAAAAAGCAGCTGGCGATCTTCTGTCGCCAGCTGACAAATGATCTCGTCCGCCGCTACGCGTGAACCCTCAACCACCGGTACGGCGGCCACTAAACCACCAATTTGGGCGCGCACTAAGACTTTTCGATTGGCTTCACTGCGAGCGCGCACTTTGAGCGGCTGAGCAAACGCTTGAGACTCGCTATAGTGGGCAACTACTTGGGCTGCACTAGGGGATTCAGCAGCAGCTTCGAGGTTATCAGCTCGCATAGCCTTAACCCATAGGCCACTGCCGATCCACAAGCACATGGCAATCACCAGCCCCAGAGCTATGGTATTATTTTTTCGAGCGAGAAATTGCTGAAGAGTTTGCATTAAGAATTTGGCTCCGAGTGTGTTGCAGGGATTTTACACTAAGACCCTATGGCTATGACGAAGAAGGTCGCTGTGCACTCGAGATTAAACAATATGACCATATGAGCTATGCCTGGCAGGGCTTTTGTAGCTTGTTAGCTCGGCGCTGAGCTGTTTACACGTGCAGAGCGCCAACCCCTTGAGGTAAATATTGCCCCTTGATCACTTTTGCCACGCAGCAGTAACAGCTCGTTAGCACGACACGTAACAATACGAAATACGGTACCTACACTTCCAACTGTCAGGCAGATTGATGCCTTACGATTCTGCACAGGAGTGAGCCGTAAATAACGGCTTAATGGTTTTTAGCGGATAATATTATGCAACGCTGTATTGGCTACGCTAGTGATTTTAACCGGAGTACTTATGATCAACACTCTCACAGTGCCAATTTTAATGCGTAATGACACAAACCTTTTAAGTTATACATATTTTACGGCTAAAGGCCTCAATTTGATTGTTATTAGCCTTGAGTTTGCCTTGAACAACGCTGTAATGTCAGTACAGTAAGGGTAATGCCGTACATAACAGCCTGTAACCATCAAGAGTGACGCTATGATCAGTAAATCTATCAGCCGCTTAGGTCTCTGTTTATTTCTGCTATGCATTGCCTCGATGACCTTGGCTGTCGAGCAACTCAATGGCCTGTCTAGTCACACCGAATTAAAAAAAGAAAAGTTTATTGCCGCGCTTTACGTGACAACTTTAACCCGTGACGCCGAAGTAGCCTTAAAAAAATCGGCACCGATGCACATGGAGATTCGCATACTGGCGCCAAAACTGTCTAAACGTCGCTTCAACCGGATGTGGATTGAAGGTATGGCCATTAATAGCTCGGGCAGCACTCTGACGAAGCAGGCCGACAACATGGTGAAATTCACCCGCTTCTTTAAGAACCATTTAATTGCCGGTGACATTATTGAGCTGCGTAACACCGCGGATGAAGGCACCCTTGTGGTTCTCAACGATGTAGAGCTTGGCAACATTAATAACCCCGACTTTTTCTATTTACTACTGCGCACTTGGATAGGCAAAGTACCCTTATCCTCTAATTTTCGCGCTGAAATTCTAGCCGGCGGCGACATCGACAGTGACTTGCAGGATCGCTTTGCCGGTATTAGCCCTAGCGATCAACGTCGGCAACAAATTTCTGCTTGGCTAGCACCGAAAAAACGCGATGCCGTTGCTATTGCCGCCACCACGGCCATTGTCTCAACAGCTACTATCAGCGCAACAGTGCCAGAGCCCGAATCGTTTGGTACCGACCCTAAAATAGCAGCACCTGAAATTGCAGCACCGACTCTGGCCTTTAATCCTCAGACAGAAGCCTCGGAAACAGCGTCTACACTGACAGCAGAAACTGATAAAAGTGAAAGTCAAGAGGATAACGGCGAGGTATTAACGGCTGAGTCTTTACTGGCCCGACAGCTTTATATCTCTACTATGTTAAGACATGCTTATGGCTACATTAAGTATCCAAGAAAAGCGGTTCAAAGCGGCAGAGAAGGCAGTGTGAGGCTATCTGTTATGGTAGACCGCGAGGGTATAGTCAAAAGTATATTGCCCATCGAGGAGTCAGAGTACAAATCGCTCAATAAAGCAGCCCGAAAAGCCATTGAGAAAGCGTCGCCCTTCCCGACTATGCCGGTTAGCATCAAAGGCGATGACTTTGAATTTTCTATGCCGATAGTATTCCGCTTAAAGTAGTTCCCACAGGCCCGTCATAATAGAACGCACTTATATTCAGGATGAATGGTATGCCGTGGGCGCATGGACGCGCTGGAACCGCGATATTCAGGATGAATGGTATGCCGTGGGCGCATGGACGCGCTGAAACCGCGATATTCAGGATGAATACTATGCCATGGGCGCATAGACGCGCTGGAATAGCGATATTCAGGATGAATGCTATGCCATGGGCATATAGGTGCGATGTACCGAAAACTGCAATCTGCGTTTTCTACACACATGCCGTACCAAGCGATCAGCGGCGATGTTCAGGATAAAGGGAACTCTGTGGGATCGTAACGAACAAGAGCGCCTGCAGCAATATGAGGTGTAGTTATTGAATAGAAGCCAATAAATGGGCAATAGCCTTGCGAACACCGTCGATTTCCATGTTCGAATGAGTACTTAGCTTGCCTAGATGCACCCGATGCAAATGCAAACACGGAGTCGTTTTGTCCATCTCGCGAAGATCGCCTTTCATAAGCACAGGCAGAAAAGGATCGCTCTGCGGGCGACGCAGGTTAATCAAGCGAATGCCTGTCTGCAATGGTACTTTTCGATAGCGAATTTTGCCGCTTTTAAACGGGATGGTAAGTTGTACACCGCCACCATTTTCACCCGGAATAATATACAGGCCCGTGGCACTCACCGCAGCCTCGGGTATACCGTGAAAAGTATCGTGGTGGGCGTAAGGGTTAGGCAGAATCACCAGCTTTCTAGTTTCTTCCTGAGGGAAGAAAATATTGTAATTGGTGTATAGCTGGCCGACTGTACCGGAGAATACGCAGAGCTTATTCTCAAAACCCATAGCAAAATCAATAGCTTCTTGCTTTTGATTAAAACCGTCGAGTTCCCAAACTAAATCTTTATTCTCGTCTGCAAAATCCACTAAGGTGTTCCCTGTTAACCATCAACAAGTACAATAGTAATGTAAGATTAGCTTTATATGTAATTTTTTGATGTTTTTTTAAAAAACTAAAAAAGCTCATCATTTTCTGTCTTTTGCGCAACAGTCTGCTCTATCTTTACTTCAACAGCGTTTAGCTCAGTTTTAACTTTTATGAGGTTCGGAACCAATCGACAAGGGCGACCGCACGTTTTGGCTGCCTCCGAGCATAACGCCAATCCAGCGAGTGTCATCGACACTTTCTAAAGCAATTTTGACCATAACGGTCAACGGTATCGACAGTAACATCCCCACCGGCCCCAACACCCAGCCCCAGAAGACCAAGGACAAAAACGCGACTAAGGCCGACAAATCAAGCCCTCTACCCATCACACGTGGCTCAATCATATTACCAACCACGGTGTTAATCACCAGATAGCCCGCCGCCGTCCACACCGCCTCACTAACACCCAGTTGTACTAAGGCCAGTAATGTCGTCGGTATAGCCGCAATAATTGAGCCTATGGTGGGAATAAAATTCAAAAAGAATGCCAGCACACCCCACAAAATAGGGTAGTCGACACCGATAATGGTCAGCCAAGTAGCTGCCAAAATACCAGTAAAAATGCTGATTACCGTTTTCAGTGCCATATACCGATTGACGCTAGCAGTAAAGCGGCGCAGCGCTGCAACACTTGCGGAAGAACCTTGGTGGGCATTTTGTAAACGCTCGGCAAAGCGCATATCTTCGGCCAATATGAACGCCACCGTCAGTAAAATCATAAATGCGTTAGTCATTACATTGCCAAAAGAGGCAAGAGTATTACCGGCCAGAGCGAGCACGGAGCTGGGCTTAAAGGTTTCTCGCATCATCTCCGCATCTATACCCAGCCCCTTGGACTGCAGCCATAGTCGGAAGCCACGAGTCATCTCCTCTAAGCGCAACTGATACTCAGGCAGGTCATAACGAAAACTGTTAATTGAAGCACCGACGACAGCGCCAGCGCCCAAACCAATAATCACCACCAGACTGAGCATAATGAGCAGCGCTAGCCATCCGGGAACACCGCGCTCTTTCATCCAGTTCAGCGGGGAAGCACAGAGCACGGCAATAAATACCGACAGTAAAAATGGCACGAGTAAATCTACCGCCGTACGCATACCGGCCACCACGACCACAAAAGCGGCGGCGACAATAATAAAGCGACTAACGGGTGTTGTTGCAACGGTCAACATAGCGACAATTCCTTGTTATTGGCTGCGGTCAGATGGCTGACGCAGTTCCTGCGAGACCTCTTGTAACAGCAGGCGAAGTTCTTCGATACCGATGCGGGTAAATAGGTAAGGGGCAAGTAAATCACCGCGATACTCTCGTTCTTCTATATCTAAACAACGCTGGCGAATGGATTCTAAATAGACATTATTGGCTATCGGCATACCACTAAAAACACTCCAATCGCTGTCTGTGGCTTGGCCCGTAACCACCAGTTCCAACAGAGCTATGACATTGCAGGCTTCGATGCGGTAATAAGGTGTTTTAACCCACAACAGTAATCCGATTGTGACGATAACAAAAATCAGCGTTAAAACAAAAGTCGCCAGCATTAGTACTCCTATAATTTAAGGTAACACTGGTGACTCGAACGGGAATGCCAGATTAATTAATGTTCGCGCGTAGCGAGGAAGCGGACATCCGGATAACGCTCTATCGCCAAATTCAAATTGACCCGTGTAGGGGCAAGATAGGTCAGATGACCACCGCCATCAATGGCAAGATTGTCAGCACACTTGCGCTTAAATTCTTCGAACTTTTTCGGGTCATCGCACTCCACCCAGCGAGCCGTATTAACACTAATAGACTCGTAAATGGCCTCCACCTTGTATTCATCTTTCAAGCGATAGGCCACCACTTCAAACTGCAGTACACCGACCGCACCAACAATCAGGTCGTTATTTTTTTGCGGACAAAATACCTGAGTGGAGCCCTCTTCCGATAATTGCTGCAGGCCTTTTTGTAGCTGCTTAGTTTTCAGCGGATCTTTCAATCGAATGCGACGAAAAAGCTCTGGCGCAAAGTGCGGAATACCGGTGTATTTAAGTTCTTCACCCTGAGTGAAGGTATCACCAATTTGAATCGAACCGTGGTTGTGAAGGCCAATAATATCGCCAGAAATTGCAGTTTCTACCGCTGTACGATCACCGGCCATAAAAGTTACCGCGTCGGAAATACGAACATCTTTACCGATACGCACATGACGCATCTTCATACCTTTGTCATAGGTGCCCGAACAAACGCGCATGAACGCGATACGATCGCGGTGTTTAGGGTCCATATTGGCCTGAATTTTAAAGATAAAACCCGAGAACTTTTCCTCATTTGGTTCAACTTCGCGCTCTTTAGTCGGGCGCGGCAGTGGTGTTGGCGCGTGTTCGACAAAGCCATCGAGCATTTCACGTACACCAAAATTACCCAGAGCAGTGCCGTAAAATACCGGAGTCATACGGCCAGCTAAATATTCATTTAAATCAAATATGTGAGTGGCTCCGCGCACCAATTCAATCTCTTCGCGCATATCCTCTGCGTAGTAGCCCAGTAACTCCGTCGCTTCATCGCTGTCGAGTCCCTGAATCTGAATATCGTCATTAATAGTATGACCCATACCCTGCTGATAGACATGAATAGTATCGGTGTAGAGGTTGTAGACCCCCTTAAATTCTTTTCCCATGCCTAGCGGCCAGTTGATCGGCGCAGCGGCAATCTTCAGTACCGACTCAACTTCATCTAATACTTCAACGGGATCGCGAGTATCGCGGTCCATTTTATTAATAAAGGTAAGAATCGGAGTATCGCGCAAACGACAGACGTTCATCAATTTGATCGTACGGTCCTCAACACCTTTGGCACCATCGATCACCATTAATACTGAATCCACCGCAGTTAAGGTTCGATAGGTATCTTCGGAGAAATCTTCGTGTCCTGGGGTATCGAGTAGATTAACCACTCGCCCTTTGTAAGGAAACTGCATGACCGATGAAGTTACAGAAATACCGCGTTCCTGCTCCATGCTCATCCAATCAGATTTAGCATGCGGGCCCTTCTTGCCCTTCACCGAGCCGGCAATTTGCAGGGCATTGCCATATAACAGCAGCTTTTCGGTAATAGTGGTCTTACCCGCATCGGGATGCGAAATAATGGCAAAAGTACGGCGCTTGTTCAGCGCTTCAATGAATTCACTCATGATGGCAATCTAATTAATAGCTTAAAAGTAAGCGCAGGATTATACGCGGCTCGGTGCCGCTTGTATCTCGTTGCTCTGCTCTAATAACCGCAATGTACGCCGGAGCCAGATATAAGCCAACAATCCGACCACAAGATTGGATAGCGCGACAGCCGCAAAAAGCCCAGACAAGCCAAACCAGGCCTTGCCTAAATATGCCAGCGGCAGAAAAAGTCCAAATACCCGCATAAAAGATATCGCAATAGAAGGCAGAGGCTTGCCCAAGCCATTAAAAGCCGCATTGGCCGACATAACCAACCCATAGGCGCCGTAGCTAATAGGGACCAGACTTAAATAAGCAACCGCTACCGGTAGCACTTGCTCTGACTGACTAAATACCGAAGCAAAAGCAGCGCCAAATAACCACAGCACAGCAGCCAATACCAAACCAAAACTCAGACAGAAAAGTGTGACCACCTTTTGTGCTTGAAACAATCGAGAGAATAGAGCGGCACCCAAATTCTGGCCGACAAAAGGGCCTATAACACCCGACAAGGCATAAAAAACGATTAAAGCTAAAGGTTCTATGCGTATTGCTACCCCCATTCCCGCGACAGCTTCATGGCCATAACTGGCTACCATGGCAACCACTATGCCACTGGCAAGAGGCACTATCACACTAGCCACCATTGCCGGTACGCCCACTTGAGTAATCGCCCCCCACGACTGAATCAAACGTTTAAAGCCAATTAAAGGGTTAACCAACATATGTAAACGACGATGCAGAATATAAAAGGCGACCAACAGTGTGATCGCTCGAGTAATAAGAGTTGCCAGAGCCGCACCTTCTAACTCGAGTCTGGGGGCTCCCCACAAACCAAAAATCAATATAGGGTCGAGCATGGCATTGAAGATTGCCGCACAACTCATCAGGTAACCCTGCACCCTACTGAGCCCCATCGCTCTTAACGCTGATAAACTCACCATCGGAATCATCAATAGTGGCGCACTGAAATACCAAATTGACATGTAGTCGTTAATCAATGGTAACAACTCTGCACTGGCCCCCAAAGCACGAAACAATGGATCAATAGTCATCCAGCCAATAAAACAGCAACTGATGGAAATTAACGCGGTAAGACTCACGGCGTCGGTAGCCAACCGTCTGGCCTGACGTTGATCACCGCGGCCAATCGCGCGAGCAACCACTGACGATGTACCCGCACCAAGACCAATTGCGATACTGGTGATAAACATGATCACCGGAAAAGTAAAGCTCATCGCCGCCAGAGGCGCATCGCCAAGCTTGGCTACAAAAAAGGTATCAACAATGTTGAACGACATCGTCGCCAGCAGACCCCATACCATCGGTGCTGCCATGTCACGCAGGTGTCTATGGACAGGCCCGCTAGTCAGGGTAGCCTGCAAGTGTTTACTTGATGGCATAGAGAATTCAAACTAAAAAATGGCTTATAAGTATACACCCTAAGCCTTGATGACATCTTAGGAGTGGCGAAATGCAGCAGGCTGAATATTTTAGACACGTTATAATAATGCTTTAATGAAGGTACAACACTCCATGCACAAGTCCCCACTCGGCCTGTATGCGCCAGCACAAAACCTACAGCGTTTATTGCTGATTAGAGCCTTAGTATTATTAGGCTTATTTATCACTTGTGGCATAAGCTTTTGGCAGTTAGAACTCAGCCTTCCTTACACAACATTGTTGTGCATTTTAACGTCACTCGGAGTGGTCAATTTACTAACATTTATTCGTTTAAAAAAGCCTTGGCCGGTAACTGATAGTGAGTTTTTTAGCCAGTTACAACTCGACCTAATCTCGATAGGGCTGCTACTCTATTTCAGTGGCGGCGCCAGTAACCCATTTATCTCTTATCTCTTAGTACCTATATGCATTGCTGCAGCAACACTAAGACCTTTATTCGGCAAGCTTACTGCTCTAACGGCAGCCGCTATTTACACCTTGTTGTTGTTTTATTACTTACCAATACCAGCTCTAGCACCTGAACACAGCCACCACTCAAGTTCGGTAAACCTTCACATCATCGGCATGTGGCTTAATTTTGTTGTGAGCACGTTACTAGTAACCTACTTTGTTACAGATATGGCTAAAGAGTTGCGCCAAAGAGAAGATCTTTTGCATCAACACAACGAAGACAAACTTCGCGACGAACAGTTGATGGCTGTTGCCACTCTTGCCGCTGGGACCGCACACGAGCTTGGTACTCCACTGTCGACTATGAAAATACTGCTGCATGATATGCACGATGAGTATCACATCGAACATATTGACAACTCAGCACTGAACAGCGATTTATCGATTCTTACTCAGCAGGTAGACCACTGCAGCACAATACTGCGCCAATTGGTTCAACAAGCAGAAAGCTGTAAAGAGGTTAACGACGAACTTCAGCAGATAAAATCCTTCTGTGAAAAAATCATAGACAGATGGTATCTACTCAACCCTAAGGTGACTGCAAGTATCAAATTTATCGAGACAAACAGCGGTATCTGCGCACCTGTTGCCACTACTGTTGCTCAATCAATACTCAGTGTACTCAATAATGCCGCCGATGCAGCGTCAGAAAATATTGAAATCTATATTGATATTAGCCTGCAATCATTATCGTGGACCATTCTTGATCGAGGCCCAGGAATTCCAATAGATATGATGGATAAATTAGGCCAACCTTTTTATAGCAACAAAAATAAAGGTTTTGGTTTAGGACTATTTCTAAGCCAAAGCACACTGAATCGATATAATGGCAGTATTAAGCTCTACAATCGAAAATCAGGCGGTACTAGGGCCGAACTAAAACTGCCTTTCGATGGAAAAACATTATGACTCAGAAAAAATTAAAAATGTTATTGGTCGATGACGATCCAATATTTTTACAAATACTGTCAAGAGCCATGAAAAAACGAGGTTTTGAGATTTTCAGCGCCGAAAATGAACAAGACGCACTTGAACTGAACGAACAACATAAACTGGATTACGCTGTCATAGACTTAAAACTAGAACACAGCTCTGGTTTACAATTGCTTAATAAACTTAATACGCAAAGCAGAAACACCAAGATTTTAGTGCTGACGGGTTATTCCAGCATTGCTACAGCAGTAGAGGCTATAAAATTAGGCGCCGTAAATTATCTCTGCAAACCCGCTGACGCAGATGAAATATTACAGGCGCTGTATGGATTAACCAGTACCGATGAAAGAGAGATATCGGCGACACCACCATCAGTAAACCGACTGGAATGGGAACATATACAGAAGGTTCTACAGAAGCAACAAGGCAACGTATCCGCGACCGCCCGAGCGCTGGGTATGCACCGCCGAACGCTCCAGAGAAAGCTACTAAAAAGACCCGTCAGACATTAAGAGTTAAAGCGTAAATAAGGGCATCTTCACGACCGCGTTTGGCTGGATAATAGTTATTACGACGGCCAACTTCACAAAAATAATATTTCTCATACAAAGCTATAGCAGCATCATTGCTTTCACGTACCTCCAAAAAAATATTCTCACAGCTAACACCAACCTTTTCTATACTAAATTCAAGTAAAGCCGAGCCCACACCTTTACCTTGATAGTCGCTAGCAACACTCATGTTTAAAATTTCAGCTTCGTCGGCAACCATCGACAAAATGATATAGGCACACAACGTAGAACCATCAAAGGCAAGCCAGCCATGATTCCTGCCAGTAAAACAGGGTGCAAAGCTACTTGGCTGCCAAGGAGAATAGTGCACCGAGTTTTCTATTTCATAAACACCATTAAGATCGTTCTCGGTTATAGACCGAAATATCAATTCTTTAATCATAGTTTTTTAGAATCGCGAATGGCTAGCCAGAACTTACGTTTCAACTCAGCCTCCGCTAAAATATGGGATAAACTTGGAGCAACAATCGCTGTAATAGAGAAGCCGGTCAACTCGACTTTTTTATACAAACAGTCCGTATAGAGCGCATCTTTATCAATAAAATATTTGGCTGCATTTTCGCCCATCAATAACAACTGTTCAACAGAGTTGGTTAACAATTTACCGTCCAGAAATGCCTGCAGATCAAGGCGTACACAATCAATCGTTTGAACGCTAGTTTCACCTGCTGTAACCGGCCAGCTAAATATCTCAGCGGCGGCAATCTGCGAACGCTCGTAACCCAGTGCGAATGCGATACTGTGCAACAATCTATCTGTCGGTAATGCTATATCAACACTGCGACTATCGACTAACAATAAAGAACCAATACGTTGCAGCGATAAAGAAAACGGCTGTACCAGATCAATCGATGTATCCTGGTCTGGCTCTTCAACCTCTGCAACAGCTGCTTCAGTAATTTTTTGTTTAACAATTTTTTCTGGCGGCAACGATGCAACACCCAACGATGCAAGCACATCTGAAACCGGATTTAATACATCAGCAGAAATATGTGCATTGACCACAGCCGGCGAGGTTTGAGCTAAGCCGGCCTTAATATGGGCCGGACTAATTACAGCGGCATCAGGAAGGCGGCAAAGCTCAGCTTCGGGCGCATTCGCTAATACCAAGCTCGGCATATAACACTCGATATCAAGTGCCGATAAATATTGCATACGTTGAATTTCGTTCATAAAGGTATATTCACTGCAATTGCCAAAGTAGCTTGATCAAACACCTTCGTGCTGCGGATGTGCTCTCTGATCAGATGAGGCCAACAGGTTCAGAGCTTGCAAGTAGGCCTTGGCTGACGCTACAACAATATCTGTGTCAGCACCAACACCATTAACTATATGACTGCCTTTTTCCAAGCGTACTGTAACATCACCCTGAGAGTCGGTACCCTGAGTTATGGCATTAACCGAGTAGAGTTTTAAATCGGCGCCACTGCTCACTATGTGTTCGATGGCCTTAAAGGTTGCATCAACAGGTCCACTGCCATAAGCCTCGGCCGAACTGGCTCCGCTATAAACATTGATAACAATACTTGCTTTTGGTGTAGCGCCTGTTTTAGTGACAATTTCAAGATGTTTCAACTTGTAAATTTCGGCAACAGCTTGCGGCTGAGTTTCGCTAACCAGCGCCTGTAAGTCCTCATCAAAAATTTCATGCTTCTTGTCGGCTAAATCTTTAAAACGTGAAAATGCTGCATTGAATTGGTCTTTATCTTCAAATTTAATCCCCAATTCTTCGAAGCGGACTTTAACAGCGGCTCGACCAGAGTGCTTGCCTAATACCAATTTATTAGTTGACCACCCCACGCTCTCAGCGCTCATAATTTCATAAGTTTCACGATGTTTTAATACACCATCTTGATGAATACCCGACTCATGGGCAAATGCATTCGCACCAACAATTGCTTTGTTCGGCTGCACGGGAAAACCCGTGATACTGGACACTAAACGAGACGTTGGGACAATATGACGAGTATCGATCCGCGTGGACACAGGCATCAAATCGTGGCGTGTCTTAACCGCCATGACGACCTCTTCCAGAGAAGCATTACCGGCACGCTCACCCAAGCCATTTATCGTACACTCAATTTGTCGGGCACCATGCATAACGGCAGATAAAGAATTGGCAACAGCTAAGCCCAAATCATTATGGCAGTGCGTGGAAAATACAGCTTTATCTGCATTAGGAATGTGATTCATCAAACGAGAAAACATTTCACCATATTCTACCGGCTCACCATAACCCACAGTATCTGGCAAATTGATGGTGCCCGCCCCTGCATCAATTGCTGACTCAATAATACGACACATAAAATCAAATTCAGATCGACTGGCGTCTTCACATGAAAATTCAACATCACCACAAAGATTACGAGCCATTTTAATGGCCATTACAGCCTGTTCTAATACTTGATCAGGCTGCATTTGTAACTTGTATTTCATATGGATCGGTGAAGTCGCTATAAAGGTATGGATGCGACCAGATGCTGCAGGCGCAACGGCGGCACCAGCCTGTTCAATATCGCCCTTCAATGCACGCGCCAAACTGCAAACAGTGGAGTTTTTAACCACTTTAGCGACACTTTTAATTGCTTCAAAATCACCATGACTGGCAATAGCGAAACCCGCCTCAATAACATCAACATTCATTTTGTCGAGCATAGTCGCTATACGTACTTTTTCCTCACGCGTCATAGATGCGCCTGGACTTTGCTCACCATCACGTAATGTTGTATCAAAAATAACCAGCGGGTCTTTGGTAGACATTATCTTTCTCCAAGATCTGCCCTTTTATGTTGTGCGGGCATCTAATTTGAATTATACGCTTTTGGTTAGGGGTTTGGTATGAAGGGGCTTTTGGGACCAAAATCGACTTTAAAGAGTAACAACTAAAACACTGAACTTTATAAATTTGTAGGAACTAATTGATTTCATTGCCAACACAACAGCCGTAGTATTTTAGGCGTTCAATCAAATTCTAGATAGAATGAGTGCTTTATTAAACTCTAGACCAACAAAAAAGCCCCGACGCGTTAGCGTTGGGGCTTTTT
>CAJWZU010000029.1 GCA_913050115.1 uncultured Cellvibrionales bacterium | reverse complement strand
CGTCATTCCCTTATTTCTTCAAGGTTCTGAAATTTTTCTAGCATAAACCTCTAAAATTGCGCTTTTTTGTATGACTGTAGGCGTCTTTTACGGGGCCATATATGGTCGATATAGACGCCTATTTTCATACCTTAATCATCAAAGGCTTAGTCATCAAAACCTTCGGCTTCAAGGGTAATCTCTAGGTTATGTTGGACAGCTTCAATGGGTGTATTTTCAGCGTCTGAATCTGTCTCACTTTGCTCGGTGAGTAGCTTTAGTGCATTAGGTTCACGCATACCAATGTGATACACCGCAAAGCCCGGCAACACAAATTGATCCAGCGCCATACCTAAAATCCTGCCGCTGTAGTGTGAAATAATTTGCTGTTTGTCGTTGGTTACGGGGTTGATAACCGAGCCTAATATGTCGCCCTGCTCAACATCGGCGCCAAGTTTGATGCGGCTAAATAAAATACCCGAGGCATTGCTGCGCACCCAAGTGGAGCGATAAAAAGCCGGTTTTGGTTCGGCCCAAAGGCGAAAGCTTGGGTACATACCGTTTTTTTCCATTAAGGTATTAATCGCCAGAACGCCCTCTTCCACCACGGCCACTTGCATACGCATGGGCTCGCCCGCTTCGATGGTAACGGTTGGAATGCCTGCACGTACCGCGGCGGCGCGCAAAGACTTAGGGTTACCTTGGGTATTTAACACGGGTATATCCCCGAACAGCGCCACAAATTCCGCCACCAGCGGCTGACTCAGGTCGGCTCTTAACTGGGTGATGTTGGTGCGATGAAATGAGCCGGTGTGTAAATCCACCACGGCACTGCAATGTTTTATGACGTCATTAAAAAACCAATACGCCAGGCGCGATGCCACACTGCCCTCGGTATTACCGGGGAAGTGACGATTCAAATCGCGACGATCGGGCAAGTACCGCGAGTTGCGCGAAAAACCCAGCAAGTTAACAATCGGCACGCCCACCACCATACCGTGCAATTTTTCTGGGTCTAGATCATACAAAACACGCCGCACCATTTCGATGCCGTTCAACTCATCGCCGTGAATGGCGGCGGTTAAACACAGGGTTGGGCCATCCCAGGCACCATTTACCGCCAGTACTGGGGTATCTACCGCCATGCCTGAAAAAGATCGAGACGGAGACCAGTTGAGCCTAGTGGTAGTAGATGGAGGCACGTCTACACCCAATAAGTGGCGAGTGTGATTGGGCTGTTTCTGCATTGTTTTGGTGCTGAGTTGCAGCGCCACAGCATCGATATTTGCCGCGACAGGGCTATTTTTGAGGTCGGTAGTATCAGTTATGGCTGCTGGGGAAATCGGCGGTATTTTCGAGTCAGAAATAACGTCTTTTAAAACGATATTTTCAGCCGTGGTGCTAGAGGCGATGGCGCTATTGACGACATCAAGAGTATTGCCTTCGACCTCGATATCTGCCGGCCTGATGATGTCAATGGACGACTCTACAGAAGAGGTGGTGATCTGATTTGTGCTGTCGCCTTGGGCAGCGAACAACGCCAGCGACAAACAACTAAGCGCTATAGCACTAAACAATTTTAATGGCATAAAGAATCTGATTTGCCTCGGTATGGTCGGTGAATCAAGCGGCTATTCAATAGCCTTGTCTGGTTACAAAAACCTACTTAATGGGCAGCAGGCGCACCTAAAAGACTCAGGTTTTTAACGGGGTTCTAAGTAGTCGACCATCAATTGTAGTGTCTGGCGACCGCGATACTCATTAATATCAAGCTTAAACACGGCATGGAGCTTTTCACAGTTGTTCGGCCAAATTTCTAGATCAACATTAAAGGCTATGGCGTCGATTAATTCATGTCCTCCTTTGTTTGCAGACAGCACCAGTTTTAAATGTTTTTCGCCGACGATACGCTGCTGCACAATATAAAATTCGCCGTCGAACAAAGGCTCGGGAAAATGCTGCCCCCAAGGCCCGCCCTCGCGTAATTCTTGCGCCAGTTGCATAGTGAATTCCGGCGCCGACAACTCGCCATCACTCAGGACTTCAGCCTGTAAATCGGCGGTTGTTAACTGACGACGAACCTCTTCATCGAAGGCTTTAGCAAAGGCGGGGTAATGTTGTTTTTTCAGACTCATACCCGCGGCCATGGCGTGACCACCAAATTTGGACAGCAATTCGGGCTGACGTTTGGCGACGGCGTCCAAGGCGTCGCGAATATGCAGGCCGGGAATAGAGCGCGCCGAACCTTTAATTTCAGTCTCGCTGGCCTCGGCGAAGGCAATCACTGGGCGGTGGTAGCGATCTTTTATGCGCGAGGCTAAAATACCAATCACACCCTGATGCCAAGTGGCATCAAACATTGTAAGCCCCCAGGGCATATCGGCCTCAACGAGAGATATTTGTTTGAGACTGGCCATAGCTTCGGCTTGCATACTGCTTTCGATGGCCTTGCGATCGTGGTTGAGGTCATCGAGTTCCACCGCCATGCTACGTGCGGCATCGGGGTTATCGGTGAGCAGGCAATTGATGCCGAGCGCCATATCATCGAGACGACCAGCGGCATTTAAGCGCGGCCCGACAGCAAAGCCCAAGTCACTTGCGACTAAGCGGTGTCGCTCGCGACCCGCTACGTCCAGCAGCGCCAAAATACCGGCCCGGGCTCGGCCGGCGCGAATACGAAGTAACCCCTGATGCACTAAAATACGATTATTGTGATCGAGCGGGACGACGTCGGCGACGGTACCCAGTGCGACCAAGTCTAAAAATTCTGCCATGTTGGGCTCGGCAATACCCGCATGGGTAAACCAAGCGCGCTGACGTAACTCTGTGCGCAGCGCGCTCATAACATAAAAAATAACCCCGACGCCGGCGAGATTTTTACTGAGAAAATCGCAACCCTGCTGATTGGGGTTCACTATTGCGGCGGCATCAGGTAATGCGTCACCTTGCAGATGGTGGTCGGTAACCACCACAGTAATGCCCAAGTTATTGGCCGCCTCAACGCCATCGATACTCGCAATACCGTTATCAACGGTAACAATTATATCCGGCTGACTTTTGGCCGCCTCTGCAACAATTTCTGGGGTTAAGCCGTAGCCGTATTTAAAGCGATTAGGTACGAGAAAATCGACGCGCTGCAATCCTAACGCTCTTAGCGCCAACACAGCAAGAGCGGAGCTGGTGGCTCCGTCGCAGTCAAAATCACCCACAATTAGAATTGATTGTTGCTGCTGTACCGCCACGGCTAAAATATCGACGGCCTGTTTTAGCCCTTTCATCGTTGGGCGTTGCAAATTGGCGAGCTGTTTTTGCAATTCGGAGTCGTTAACAATGCCACGCGCGTGATAAATACGCTGCAGTAACGGCGATATTGATGAGCAAAGAGACTGATTCGCTGTATCCAGCGGGCGACGTGAGATTGTTTTTTTAACTGACATTAAAGTTATAGACCCTGCGTTTCGATAGCTCATGTAAAGACTAGTGCTGTGGTGGCGACTGACGTCAAATCGTGAAGTTGATAGTTTACCGCCGAGTAATTGCGCTTAAGCGGCAATAAAGCCACGTCGCGGTCGGCTTTAACGACACATGCACGGCGGCGTGAACGGGTTAAGCGTCTTCTGATATATGCAAATGCCTATAAACCTTAGGTGTGGGTGTTACTGACAACCCAGTACCATCAACTGCAACGCGCAAACAACACATTGGCGGTCGGAGTAAATTCAAAGTCCTTCGAATAACTCGTCCGTTTAAGTGTTGAGCCAACCCTGCCGAGATAAATTTGGTGCGCCAGCACCCGAACTCTACGCGCCTAAATACACATACACACTGTACACCTGTGTCAGTGCTAATGCTTGAAGACTTCGCCAATCACTGAGCCGGTGAATATTCGATACCACTCACACAGGTTGTAAGTCCGTCAGTGACCACAATATCTGGGTCTGAGCGTTTTTGGCGCTGGTGTGTTTTTAACCTTAGGTTATGTTTAGCGCGAGTATAAAGACTCACTAAAAATCACCATTTCTCACCAGAGGTTTCGTGATCCAAAAGGCGCAGAAACCGATTTTTGTGAATCTCATAAAGCGTTTATCGCTGGTAGCGTTTTTCAACGGTGTGCTGAGCACGCCCTATAGGCCAGATACAAAAACGCCCAACGAACCAAAGCTCGCTGGGCGATTGAGAGAAAACCACCTTACTTAGGTGCGGATATTGGCCGCCATAAACGAGTGGATAGTGTTGATGTCGTTTTTCTGAACG
Organism: uncultured Cellvibrionales bacterium; assembly: GCA_913050115.1. Taxonomy (GTDB): domain Bacteria; phylum Pseudomonadota; class Gammaproteobacteria; order Pseudomonadales; family Cellvibrionaceae; genus UBA1124. The sequence continues at coordinate 31,128 of CAJWZU010000029.1, read as the reverse complement.
GTGAAGCGTTCTTCACGCTCAAACAGGTCTTTCATGTGATGCGGCAGTGCCGGATCTTCAGACTGACCGGCTTTTTTCACCGCCTCAGGAAACTTGGCGGGGTGCGCGGTAGCCATGCAGATCATCGGAATATCCTGACGACGGCGGGTTTTACGCGCAGCCTCAACACCGATAGCGGTGTGAGGGTCGAGCAGATACTCGGTCTTGTCGAACACATCGCTGATAACATCGAGCATGGTGTCGTCGTCTACGCGATAGCTGGTAAACAACTCAGCCGCTTTGTCTATCACATCTTGACTCAAGGTCATGGAGCCGGATTTAAAGTCCTCCATCATGTGACGGATAAGGTCGCCATCGCGACCACAAAGGTCAAATAACATACGTTCAAAATTGCTCGACACCATGATATCCATGGACGGTGACAAGGTGTGATTTAGCTCTTGCTTAGAATGATCGTTGTTGCTCAAGCAGCGATGTAAAATATCGTTGGAATTAGTCGCAACGACTAACTGATCGATCGGCAAGCCCATTTGCTTAGCGAGATAGCCCGCAAAAATATCACCAAAGTTACCCGTAGGTACCGAGAACGCCACTTCACGATGCGGCGCGCCCACGGCAGTAGCGGCGTAAAAATAGTAGACAATTTGAGCCATAATACGAGCCCAGTTGATGGAGTTAACCGCCACCAACTGACGCCCGTCAGGCAAAAATGACTGATCTGCAAAACTTGCTTTAACCATGTTCTGACAGTCATCAAAATTGCCTTCTAAGGCAATGTTATGAACATTATCAGTCAAAACACTGGTCATCTGCCGACGTTGCACATCTGAAACGCGATTGTGCGGATGCAAAATAAAGATATCAAGGTTGTCACAGTTGCAGCAACCCTCGATTGCGGCCGAACCAGTGTCACCCGAGGTCGCGCCCATAACCACTACTTTTTGGTCGCGTTTGGCGAGAATGTAATCGAATAAATTACCCAAAAATTGCAGCGCGAAATCTTTAAAAGCCAGGGTTGGGCCCTGAAACAATTCTAAAATAAACTCGTTATGGTCGGTCTGTACCAGTGGCGCAATAGCAGCATGACGAAAAGTGGAATAGGATTTATCGATAATATCTTTTAGGTCGGCGTCAGGCACCTCACCATCAATAAATGGCGCCATTACCTTAAAGGCCAAATCCTGATAGCTCATACCCGCCATAGAGGCAATGTCTTCTTTCGAGAAAGTCGGCATGGTTTCTGGCAGGTACAAACCGCCATCAGAGGCAAGTCCAGTTAACACAACATCTTCAAACGACAAGCTCGGTGCCTGACCGCGAGTACTAATGTATTTCATAGTTTTTTCCTTGCTAAGCTTAGGCGAGAGTTTCAACGCGAATATGGGTTACCGAGCCACTAATGGCATCCAGCGCTTCGATTAGCTCAGCCGCTTGCAGCAGCTGTTTTTCAATAGCGCGATTTGTGAGCAATATAAGAGGCACCTGAGCGGAACCATGCTGCTCCTTTTGGATGACGGCCTCAATACTGATACCGCTTTCGCTAAGAATAGTGGTCACCTGCGACAACACACCGGGCTTGTCATCGGCCTGCATGCGCAGATAATAGGCGGTTTCGCACTCCTCGATCGGCAGTATGGTCAGTTCTTGCAGAGCATCGTTGTTAAAACCCAAGTGTGAGACACGGTTTTCGCTGGCGCCACTAAAGCTACGAGCCAAATCAACGATATCGGCAATGACCGAAGATGCGGTAGGTTCTGCGCCGGCACCGGCACCGTAATACAGGGTTGGCCCCACAGCGTCACCCTTAACGAGCACCGCGTTCATGACGCCATCAACATTGGCGATCAAGCGTTTCTTAGGAATCATCGTCGGGTGTACGCGCAACTCAACGCCGTTATCTACTTGGCGGGTAATACCCAAGTGCTTAATGCTGTAACCCAATTCTTCGGCGAAATCGACATCTTGAGGCTCAATTTTGCTGATGCCTTCGGTAAAAACTTTATCGAATTGCAGCGGCATACCAAAGGCAATAGATGACAGGATGACCAATTTGTGTGCGGCATCAATGCCCTCAACATCAAACGTTGGATCGGCTTCGGCGTAACCTAAGTCCTGAGCTTCTTGCAGGACATCGGCGAAATCACGGCCTTTGTCACGCATCTCGGTGAGAATAAAGTTACCCGTGCCGTTAATAATACCGGCCAGCCACTCAATTTTATTACCCGCCAAACCTTCACGCAGTGCCTTAATAATGGGGATACCACCAGCGACAGCGGCTTCAAAAGCAACGGTTACTCCCTTTTTTTCAGCGGCGGCAAAAATCTCGTTACCGAACTCGGCGATTAATGCCTTATTAGCGGTGACCACATGTTTGCCGTTTTCAATGGCCTGTAGCACTAGGTCTTTGGCAATGGAGGTGCCACCAATTAATTCCACAACAATATCGACATTGGGGTTTTTAACCACGTCAAATACATCACGGCTAACATTGCTGTTGGACGTGTCACAAGCTGGGTTATCGCGACGTGCGCCGACTTGCTCAATAATAATGTCACAACCGGCACGGGCATTTATTTCACGCTGATTGCGCGCGATAACATTAAAAGTACCACTGCCTACGGTACCCAGACCGCAGATTCCAATTTTTACCGGTTTCAAAATAACATCCCCTTAGATAGAAGGTTTAATTGGTCGATGGCAGAAAATACAAAACCAGCTGACACAATAAGGCCCAGTAGGCCAAAAATCGGCAACCTTACTGGGCCCAAGGTGCGCTGTCAATGACAGCTAAAAGAACAATCCCAAAAGACTATTCTGAGTTGCTAGCGGCATCGGCTAACTTACTGTCAATCGGCTCCAGACCCAGAGTATTCAAGAGGTCGGCCGTTGGCATGTAACCGGGTATCAAACGACCATCTTCGAGGACCATCGCAGGGGTTCCTGTCACACCCAGCTTACTACCAAGCGCCAAATGCTCGGCTACCGGATTGCCATTACAGACGGCCATATCAAGAGGCTCACGATTTTTTAGCGTGGTCAAAGCTTTCTGAGGATTATCGCTGCACCAAGCGGTGGCGATTTTGTCATAGGACTCGCTCTGCAGGCCAGCGCGGGGGAAAGCCAAATAGCGCACCTCAATGCCCTGGGCATTCATCTCATCCATCTGGCGATGCAGTTTGCGGCAGTAACCGCAGTCAATATCGGTAAAGACATTAATATGGGCACGGGTTTCACCCTTAGGGCTGTAGATAATTTGGGTGCTAACATCTATTGATTTAACCAACTCGGCCCTAGCCAATGCGCGCTCAGCCTCCATCGGGTCAACAAAACCGCTGGCGGTCACTTCCAATAAATCTCCAGCAATAAAATGCTTACCATCGGCCGACACATAAAGACTTTGATTGCCTACCGGCACGCGATAAACCCCCTTTATAGGAGAGGCAAACACCTCAGTAAAGGGAATGTCTGGCCGAGCCTGACGCATGGCTGCCAGTACCTTATCAGCTTCAACTTTGGCCAAGGCTTCGGCGGCGTTGGCCTGTATAGCACCCGACAGAGCTGATGCAGCAACCGCTGTAAGTAATATAGAACGAATAAGTTTTTGCAATGGATTACCCTCAATTTATTGTTGCTTTTATTAGTGTCACAGCCGCTATTCAGCATAAACGACTTGCAGTCTAACATGCCTTGTAGAACCCACAACCCGTAAAGAGTTCCCGATTTTTTGTACATTCTAGCTACGCAAGGAGGAACTGAACGAGTCGATAAGAACGGCATAGAGGCCAATGGCTAGCAGCACATTTTCTTAAAATTAGCCACGCGGATGATGCTCGGCATGCAGCGCTTGCAGGCGCGCTTTAGCGACATGAGTATAAATCTGCGTAGTCGATAGATCTGCATGCCCCAGCAGTAGTTGCACCACTCGCAGATCGGCACCGTGATTAATAAGGTGAGTCGCAAACGCGTGACGCAAGGTGTGTGGCGACAAAGGCACGGCAATAGCCGCCACTTGTGCCCAGTGTTTAATACGATGCCAAAAAGTTTGCCGGGTCATCTGTTGACCGCGGCCACTGGGAAAAAGTGCCTCGCAGGGGATGTTGGCCAGCAGCTGTCCTCTGCCCTCACGCAGATAGCGCTCAAGCCAGTTAGACGCCACCAGCCCCATAGGCACCAGACGCTCCTTGCTGCCCTTACCCATCACACGCACCACACCCTGACGCACGTTCACCTGCAGCGCGGTTAAACTGATCAACTCGGTTACCCGCAGACCGCAGGCATAAAGCAATTCGAGCATGGCGCGGTCACGCAGACCGATAGCGGTGTCAACATCGGGCGCAACCAACAACCTCTCGACATCGGCCTCAGTCAGTGACTTTGGCAACGAGGGGCTTAGCTTTGGATTGTCGACCCCGGCACAGGGATCAAGCTGCAAGCGCTCCTCGCGGAGATGCCAGCGATAGAAACCGCGCAGCGATGACAGCGCCCGAGCACTTGAGCGCGCCGACAACTTGAGTTCCAACAGGCGGTAAGCGAGGTAACTCTGCACAGAAACAGTATCGGCCGTTAACAAAGATTGACTTGCTTGTAACAACCACAGTGAAAAGGCCGACAGATCGCGTCGGTAAGCCTGCAACGTATTATCGCTCAAGCCGCGCTCCATCCAGATTGCATCGAGGTATTGCTCTAACACTTGTTTATCACACGCTTGGGTGTCGACCGCCACTGTCAACGACATAGTCTTCTCTTTGTCATTAAAAAAGTCAGCATAGCAGAGACAACAAAGGCCCCGCCGACAGAGTCGACGGGGCCTTTGTTAAAAGAAGCGCGCAATTACTTGCGAGTCAGCTTCTCTTTAATACGTGCAGCCTTACCAGTCAGCTCGCGCAAGTAGTACAACTTGGCCTGACGAACGTCACCGCGACGCTTAACAGAAATACTGTCAATCTGACGAGAGTGAGTCTGGAAAGTACGCTCAACGCCGATGCCAGAAGACATCTTGCGAACGGTGAATGCAGAGTTAAGGCCGCGATTACGAACCGCAATAACCACACCTTCAAACGCCTGCAGGCGCTCACGAGTGCCTTCTTTTACCTTAACTTGTACAACAACAGTGTCACCTGATGCGAAATCTGGAAGATCAGTTTTCAGCTGTTCGGCTTCGATTGCTGCAATAATATTGTTCTTACCCATGGCTTGCTCCTAAGCATGTATAGCCTCACGGCTAGTAATTTTCAGAGTCAAGGTCCCGACGATAATCCGTCAGCAGCGTTTGCTGCTCCTCGGTCAGTTGTTTCTCGCTGAGAAGATCAGGCCTTCTCAACCAGGTTCGCCCCAACGCTTGTTTTAAGCGCCAAAGCCGAATTTTTTCATGGTTACCTGACAGTAAAACATCGGGTACCCGCTGCCCTTGATAGATCTCTGGGCGCGTATAATGAGGGCAATCTAACAATCCCTCAGAAAAGGAATCCTCTACAGCCGATTTGGCATGACCAAGAACTCCCGGTATCAAACGAATCACTGCGTCGATTAACACCATGGCCGCTAACTCGCCGCCACTTAAAACATAATCGCCAATCGACCATTCTTCGTCGACCTGCGCTTGGATCAATCGCTCATCGATACCTTCGTAACGACCCGCCACCAACACCAAGTTGTAACCTTGTTCACCCTCTCCCAAGCCAGCTAAAGATACCGCACCCGCTTGATCAAGAGGTCGTCCCTGAGGAGACAAGTAAATAACCTTTACAGGTTTATCCGTGTCTACAGTAACCCAAGTTCGAGCATCCTTTATCGCGTCCTCGAGAGGCTGAATCATCATCAGCATCCCTGGACCACCGCCGTAAGGTCTGTCATCTACGGTTTGATGGCGATCCGCCGCATAGTCGCGAGGATTCCAACACCGCAGTTCAACCAAACCTTGCTTTACGGCTCTACCGCTGACCCCATAATCGCTGATCGCGGTAAACATTTCAGGAAACAACGTTACCAGAGCCACCTTCATTAGAATTCGGGATCCCACTCTACAGTGATCACACCACGCTCTAAATCAATGCCTCTTACAAAACGCTCGGGTACATACGGCACTAAACGCTCGCGCGTATCAATACTACCCTCGCTTGCCGACACCACTATTACATCGTTGGCGCCAGTTTCTATCAGCTTTTGAACCACACCAAAATGGTAACTTTGGCCTTCGTACTCACTGATAACCTGCAGGCCTTCAAGCTGATGCCAATAGAATTCATCGTCATCAAGTTCAGGCAGTTGGTCTCGCTCAACAGCAACCATTACTTTGCTGTATTCGCGAGCCAAATCGCAATCGTCGAGCCCCTTGATGTGTACCACCAAAGTCTGACCATGAGCCCCGTGTGGACGCCCCTGATCAACCTCAACCGACTTAACTCCGTGGCGGGTTTTTAACCACCAAGTTTTATGCTGCAGTAAATTTTCTCTCGGCTCGGTAAAGGACTGAACTTTAAGCCAGCCCTTAACACCGAATACCGTGGAGATACGCCCGAGGTCGATTAAGTTAGACTTTTTCTCACTCACAAGAGCACTCCATCAAAACTGCTGATCACAGTACACACTTAAATTAAGCGGCAACAACGGCAGTTTTATTGTCTTTCAGCAGCTTAGCAACACGATCACTCAGCTGTGCGCCCTGGGCAACCCAGAATGCAACACGCTCTTCGTCAACGCGCAAAGCTTCTTCCTGACCCTTAGCAATAGGGTTGAAGAAACCAACACGCTCAAGGAAACGACCATTACGGGCGCTGCGGCTGTTGGTTACGGTCAGATGGTAAAATGGACGCTTCTTAGAACCGCCACGAGACAGACGAATAGTTACCATTGAGGTATCTTCCTGTTTTTCGTTAAAAAACTCTTTGCAAGAGCCTTATTAATTAAAGCGAGCCGGTATTTATGCTCACACTGTGTTCAGCAGAGCCTAAGCTCAAACCAATAAATTCGTTACGCAGACAGAGCCCACGAAAGGCGCGGTATTCTACAGCAACAATAATTTCATGTATAGCTTTGGCATATTTAGACTATTTGAGCCGCTAAAACAAGCAACCCAAACGGGGCGGAAAACCCCATAGGACATCGGTGTAAAGTCGTGCGCTAACGCCCTAAACCAGGCGGTAAACCCCCACCCGGCATTCCGCCGCCGCCACCGAGCATGCCTCCCATACCGCGCATCATTTTACTCATGCCACCGCCTTTCATCTTCTTCATCATCTTCGCCATCTGCTTGTGCTGCTTTAGCAGGCGGTTAAGATCCTGAACTTGAGTGCCTGAACCGACTGTAATTCGGCGTTTGCGCGAACCACTCAGAATGTCAGGATTAGAGCGCTCACCGGGCGTCATGGAATCGATAATCACGCCCATCACTTTAAACTGTTTACCCATATCGGCTTGCGCAGCAGCTTCAGCGGCTTTAGCCATACCGGGGAGCTTTTCTAGCATAGAGCCCAGCCCACCCATATTTTGCATCTGCTCCAGCTGGTCACGCAGGTCGTTAAGGTCAAATTTCTTACCCTTAACTACTTTATTAATCAGCTTTTCGGCTTTTTCTTTGTCGACATGCTGCTCAGCCTGCTCGATTAGCGACATTATGTCGCCCATTCCAAGAATGCGCGATGCAATACGGTCAGGGTGGAATGGCTCTAGCGCGTCGACTTTTTCGCCCACACCCATAAACTTAATAGGCTTGCCAGTAATATGACGAACCGACAAAGCAGCACCACCACGAGCGTCGCCGTCGACTTTGGTCAGTATCACACCGGTGAGAGGCAGCGCGTCATTAAAGGCCTTGGCGGTATGCACCGCATCCTGACCAATCATGGCGTCAATCACAAACAGCGTCTCCACTGGATTAACAGCGGCGTGCAACGACTTAATTTCGCCCATCAACTCATCGTCGACGTGCAGGCGGCCGGCCGTATCGAGAATCACCACATCGGCGTGCTGACGCTTAGCGTGCTCAATCGCACCCTTAGCAATATCTACAGGCTTTTGCTCTGCTGTCGACGGGAAAAAACCTACTTCGACCTCAGCAGCAAGAGTTTCTAACTGCTTGATAGCGGCCGGACGATAGACATCAGCACTAACAACAATAACTTTTTTCTTTTCGCGCTCTGTCAAATAACGCGCCAACTTCGCTACAGAGGTGGTTTTACCCGCACCCTGCAGACCCGCCATCATAATAACGGCTGGCGGTAGCACACCGAGATTCAAGCCCTCGGTTGCCGAACCCATCACCGCGGTCAACTCATTCTCAACAATTTTAACGAACTGCTGACCCGGGTTGAGCGCTCGACTAACCTGCACACCAATAGAAGCTTTACGTACACGCTCAATAAAAGCTTTAACAACGGGCAGGGCCACGTCAGCTTCCAGCAAGGCTTTACGCACCTCGCGCAAAGTATCCTTAATGTTGGAGTCGGTTAGTTTCGCTTTACCGGTAATGGCTTTAAGCGAATGAGAAAGACGATCCGATAAACTGTCAAACATAGCGGCCTGCACTTATTACTGAGCGTATTGATCGATGCGCCGCCAGTGGGCCGCGCACTACAAGAATTTGATAGCCCGCGATTATAGCCGCACTAGCTTCAGTAGCCCAGCCCAACATCCAACTTATACGGCACAAGTCTAAATGATCGCCCTAGCAGTTAACCGCGCCTTATGACAAAATCCTCAATATGCACTCGAAAGACAAACTCTCACACGCAGGACGCCATGATTACAGCTTTCGCTCTCTCGTTTAATGTCGCCGCCATTGCTGTCTACCTTGCCGCCAGCGGTTACTTGGTGGTGCAGTTCGTGCGTAAAGAGGAAGTCAATAAACTCTGGCTACTGGCACTTGCCTGCTGTGCATTAACACTGCACGGCCTAGGCGTAACGAATACTATCTTTTCAAGCGACGGACTGCAGTTTGGAATATTTAAAGTCTCGTCGCTAATATTCTGGGTGATCAACACGATAGTGCTGGCCAGCAGCTTAAAAAAACCACTGCACAACCTTTTTGTTTTGCTCTTTCCTTTATCAGCTCTGGCGGTACTGATATCAATATTTAGCAATAGCCCACAACTGCTTTACGCTCAGTTAGACCAAGGCCTAATCAGCCATATATTGTTATCTATATTGGCCTACAGCTTGCTGACCATAGCCAGCATGCAAGCACTCCTGCTTGCATTCCAAAACCATCAATTACGCAGCAAACAACCTACTGGCGCGGTGCGATTACTGCCACCTCTACAAACTATGGAGGCCCTGTTATTTGAAATATTATGGGCCGGCATGCTATTACTGACGTTGTCTATTGCCACCGGCTTTATCTTTTTGCACGACATCTTCGCACAACATTTGGCGCACAAAACACTATTTTCACTACTCGCCTGGTGTATCTATGCGACTTTACTATGGGGCCGACATAAGCTCGGCTGGCGGGGTAACACAGCCATTCGCTGGACTCTGGTCGGTTTTACGGCACTAATGCTAGCCTATTTTGGCAGCAAACTAGTATTGGAAGTGCTGCTATAAAGATCGCTATACTCGCTGCCTTCTAGTCTTCTTCTAGCCGAAGAATAACCTGGCAGAGGGGCTACTTTTGCAATGATCGCAATGCCGACGGTCCTTTAACGGTTTTATGAGCTAAGCTAGATATTTGCTTCAAAAGCCATTCTAATAGAAAATAGTATTCCATTTAAAGTGTGAGGCTCGACCTTTTTGAACGACATATCCATCGGTCTGCTTTTTACCGTGCTGGCAAGCCTAATCATCCTCTCCGCATTCTTCTCAAGCTCTGAAACGAGCATGATGTCGCTCAACCGCTACCGCTTGAAACACCTGGTCAACAAAAAGCATAAAGGTGCTATGCGCGCCTCATTACTGCTCAATCGTCCTGACCGTCTGATTGGCGTAATTCTAATCGGCAATAATTTGGTTAATATTTTCGCTACTTCTATTGCCACGGTTATCGGTATTCGCCTCTTCGGCGACGCTGGCATCGCTATTGCCACCTTAGGGCTGACAGTGGTGATCTTAATATTTGCCGAAGTCACCCCCAAAACCATTGCCGCCTTGCACCCAGAAAAAATCGCCTTCCCTGCCAGCCTAGTCTTAAAGCCGTTACTCAGCTTACTGGCCCCCTTCGTGTGGATGGTTAACAGCGTATCCAATCGTATAGCTCGTCTTTTTGGCGTTAACACTCACACAGCACCCAGCGAACAACTGCGCCCCGAGGAATTGCGCACCGTGGTAGACGAAGCGGGTGACCTGATCCCAGAACAGCACCAAGGCATGCTGCTTAATGTACTCGACTTAGAGAAAGCTACCGTCGAAGACATCATGATCCCGCGCAACGAGGTCATCGGTATCAACCTTGACAGCCCTGTCGCAGAATTGCTGTCACAACTGCGCAACAGCGATTACACCCGCTTACCGGTGTACAAGGGCGACATCAACAATGCGGTAGGTATCTTGCACCTGCGTAATGCCCTTCGCTTTTTACATGGCGACGATAGCAAAATCACTCACGCCGCCATCAAACGTTTTTCAGGCGAGCCCTACTTTGTTCCTGAAGGCACTCCTTTGCACACCCAGCTGCTCAATTTTAAAAGCGCAAAACGCCGTATGGCATTGGTGGTAGACGAATACGGCGACGTTCAGGGGCTGGTCACTATGGAAGATTTATTGGAAGAAATAGTGGGTGATTTCACCACCAATCGCGCCGAAGAAGAAAACGCTGATATTCAAGCGCTGGCGCAGGGCTGGCAACTAATTGAAGGCAGTGCATCGATTCGCGATATTAACCGCAATCTAAATTGGAACCTGCCAGTCGACGGTCCAAAAACACTTAACGGTTTGGCGATGGAATACCTTGAAGATATTCCCGATGCCCGCATAAGCTTTCGTATTGGCGACTATCACTTTGAAACTGAAAAGCTGTCGGTCAAAATGATAGTGACCGCTAAAGCCAGAGCGATCAATCACTAAAAATTCGCTCATCCGAGCGTGAACACTGAGTATCGATGATCGCATCAAAACCGCTGTTGAGCAGCTGGACGATCACTGCTGCGGTAAACCCCCAGATGGTAAAGCCCGCATATTTATAAACAGGGATTCGTCGCTTACGACCGTTACAGATAAATACATCGGTACGAACGCGGGGGTCTTGCTGCAAGTATGACAGCGGCACAGAAAACACTCTGTCCAACTCATCGGCATTAGGTATTAGCCCTTCAAGGGTATCTATCCAACCGATATAGGGGGTTACCACCGTACCGCTGCGAGTACTGCTACTCGGTAGGGTAGCAATCAATTCAACGTTATTGGTGGGAATATTGATTTCCTCCCAGCTTTCACGCAAAGCCGTTGCCGCCAAATCGCTGTCGCCCGGCTCCCACTTACCTCCAGGAAACGCGATCTCGCCAGCATGAGTACGAAGATGAGTGGCACGCCGAGTTAACACTAACACCGGCTCCTGCTCACGTGTGGGGCGAGTTATCAGTAAAGCCACTGCCGCCTCACTGGAAAAAACCCCCTGCCGCTTAGACAGTGGGTACAAAGCTTTAAGACGCGCTTCAAAGTGCTGCAAACAGACCTCCTTTACCAACCCAGTCAACTGACTTTAGCTTCCGCTTTCGGTAACCAAAACGCAACCACAAACTCACTGCTGTGAAAGCAGAAGGCGTTTATACTAACGTCACCTATTGGCAAGAAGTAACCGTTATGAACTACTGCAGCCACTGCGGCACCAAAGTCATTTTGCGGGTTCCTACAGGCGATAACCGCGAGCGCTACACCTGCGATCAATGCGATACCATTCACTACCAAAACCCATGCATTATCACTGGCACCCTGCCTATATATAAAGATCAAGTGCTGCTCTGTAAACGCGCCATAGCACCTCGGTACGGGCTGTGGACCTTACCTGCGGGCTTTATGGAAAATGGCGAAAGCACAGAAGACGGGGCTATTAGGGAGACCCAGGAAGAAGCTCAAGCCCGAGTGCGCGTTGACGATCTCTATACCCTGTTTGATCTGCCGCATATTAATCAGGTGTATTTTTTTTATCGGGCGCAACTTATCGACCTAAGTTTTTGCGCCGGTGAAGAGTCTCTTGAGGTAGCGCTATTTGATGAGGCTGACATCCCTTGGTCAGAGCTTGCGTTTCCAGTGGTGACACGTACTCTGGAGCACTTTTTCAACGATCGCAAAAATCAAAGCTACCCTTTGCGCAGAGAAGTAATGAAAAAAATGATCTGAAAAAACATTAACACACAACAATCGATTGAAATTCATTGGGAATGAATAATCGTAACAAGAGTTCGATCACAGCTAGTTATGCTTTTTTATTCTAAGCATAACCAGCCTGAAGACGCTCAACCGTATGATTTTGCCTATAAAATAGCCATCAATAAGTAATAGCGCAATCAGCAGGTACCTCGATGACGCCACCCACCCTGACTCAAAAAGCAGATTCACTGCCACCGACCCAGTATGAATGGATAGATAATATCGACCCCGAATTCGTCGCAGAGGGCAACTGCACAGTTAAATATATCGACAAATACAGCGATGATTTTGGCGACTGCGATGTTCCGCCAGAAAATACCGCGGATGATGATCCAGAAAAGCACTCAAACGCCCGTTTCGCTGTTTTCTATATCGATAAATACGTCGATCCATTGCAGTCTCTGCAAGTCACCAGTGCCATGGCCAAGCACTTTAAATTACAATCTCAACATTGCCTCAAATTGTCTTCCGGCCAGCCAATGTTAATTAAAGGCTCACTGCCGATCGAACGGGCCAGCCAAATCAAGCAGGCCATTGACAATCTTGGTGGCAGCGCTTGGATTCAACTACAAACTGTTAACGGTGTAGTACGAGAGCGTCGCACTGTGAAGCGCCGCTCCGGGTTTGATCGCCGCGCACTGGGGCGCACCGACATCAACACTGATCGTCGTAAACGTAATGACATTCGCAAACTGCGCATCGCATAACGAGCACTAACTGAAATCAGTCAGCGGCCAAACCTCAAAAGCCGGCTCCTCGTAGGGATGAGCCTTTTTTAATGCCACTACGGCGTGGCGCACAAGCTCATCTGTACAAACCATTTCTACTCGCCACTCGTCAACCTCCACGAGTTTATCCGGCTCGCCTACAAAAGGCTCAGCCCCAGCCAAGGCTCTAAACTGACCTCGCCCTAGCACCTGCCAGCAACAGTGATCATAGTTACCGATACGCCCGCCACCGGCACCAAAGACTGCCGCTTTAACGACATCTAGATGCGTTTCAGGAACAAAGAAGCCCAATTTGTACACGCGTTAACCCTTGCCGCGCGCATCAAATGCGGCCATCTGCACAGCTGTCGCCGGCAACTGGTATTTGTCTTTCCAGTCACTATAGGGCATGCCATAAATTGCTTCCCGAGCCTGATCGTAATCGACCGACTCGCCGCGTTCGACCGCTTCGGCCATATACCATTTTGCCAGGCAATTACGGCAAAAATTAGCCAAATTCATCAAATCAATATTTTGCGCGTCTTTATTGTCATCCAGGTGCTTAAGCAGGCGCCTAAAACTGGCTGCTTCAATCTCCGTTTGGCTGTTTTTATTCAATTGATAACTCCTTAAAGAACAACGGCCATATCAAAAGATCGATATGGCCGCCGTTTATGTCAGTAAAAACCCTTAAATTTAGAGAACACGCACATTGATTACATGTTCAATATCGGTAATAGCATTAACAACATCGCAAGATGGTGCCGATTCCAGATCGATAATGCTGTAAGCCAAATCGCCGCGACTTTTATTGACCATATCGACAACATTGACGCTATTGCTCGATAAAATAGCCAACACATCGCCCAGCACACCGGAAACATTGTTATTAGTGAAGGTCATGCGGCTGGCGTTAGCGGCACGATCCATGATTACCAGCGGAAAGTTAACTGAGTTTTTAATGTTGCCATTTTCTAAATAATCCATCAGCTGATCGGCCACCATAATGGCGCAGTTCTCTTCGGCCTCGGCTGTTGAGGCGCCAATGTGCGGCATAATGTAAACATCATCGCGCTCCATCAGGCTCGGGTGTGGAAAGTCGCAGATGTACTGACGCAACCCGCCTTCAGAGTCTAGATTCGCGGCTACCGCTTCAGAGTTGACGATGGATTCGCGAGCAAAATTCAACAGTACTTGACCCGCTTTGGCCGCTTTGAGGCTGTCTGCATTAATCATGTTCAAGGTCGGCGCAATAGCGGGCACATGTATAGTGACATAGTCACAATTAGCCAACAGCGACTGCAAATTTTCGGCGCGTTTTACGGCACTTGGCAACTTCCAAGCGGCTTCTACCGACAGGGCTGGGTCAAAACCGATTACCTTCATACCAAAGCCGAGCGCCATATCCGCGACCATGGAGCCAATGGCTCCGAGACCGACAACACCCAGCGTTTTACCCATTAATTCTGAACCGGCGAAATTCTTCTTTTCTTTTTCGCACAATTTACCCATCTCTTCTGCGTCGGTCATGCCGCTTAGAGTTTTAACGTAGTCCATACCAGGGACTATACCGCGCGAGGCCAGCAGCATACCGGTCATAACCAGCTCTTTTACGGCATTAGCATTGGCACCAGGGGCATTGAACACCACCACACCTTTCTTGCTGTAGTCATCTACCGGTACATTATTGGTGCCGGCACCGGCACGCCCAACAGCCTTAACCGTCTCAGGTAGGGCTTCGTCATGCAGTTTATGGCTGCGTAGCATGTAAGCATCGGCATGGCTGATCTCGCTGGCGACTTCGTAGCTTTCGCTAGAAAAACGGCTCAGGCCTTTAGTAGAAATAGCGTTGTAAGTTTTAATCTTAAACATGATTCACTTTCCTTAATCTATAAACAACAGAGCCCGAATTAGCATTCGCTAATCGGGCTGTAAATTATTGATTTTTTACGACAACCGGAGATGATGGCTTTTTGGTGAGATCAAGGCCCATTTCTTAGTCGGTTACTTGCTCATAAGCCCAGGTCAACCACGGCAGTAAGTCTTTCAAGTCTTGCTCTTCAACCGTGGCGCCGGCCCAAATTCTTAAGCCCGCCGGTGCATCGCGATAAGCACCAATATCATAGGCAACGCCTTCTTTATCGAGCAACTTCACCATCGCCTTTACTTGCTCGGCAGTGGCTGTAAGCTTAAAGCAAACAGAGGTATTGGAATTAGTCTCTGGCACCTCAGCCAAAAATTCGATCCAATCGTTGGCGGCAACAAAACCTGCCAGCACAGCCAAATTTGCCTCGCTCTTGGCAATAGCGGCACTAGTACCGCCAATTTCTCGTACCCAATTCAAGGCATCAAGATAATCAGCTACGGCCAACATTGATGGCGTATTGATCGTCGCGCCCTTAAAAATACCTTCATTCAACTTGCCACCTGAGGTCAGACGAAAGATCTTCGGCAGTGGCCAAGCCGGAGTATAGCTTTCCAGACGAGCAACAGCTCGCGGGCTAAGAATGAGCATGCCATGGGCACCTTCACCGCCCAGCACTTTCTGCCAGCTAAAGGTAACGACATCGAGTTTTTCCCACGGCATTTGCATGGCAAAAACCGCAGATGTGGCGTCGCAGATGGTGAGACCGTCACGGTCGTCGGCAATCCAGTCGGCGTTAGGCACCTTCACGCCAGAGGTAGTGCCGTTCCAGGTGAATACCACATCGTTGTCGCAGTTCACCTTAGAAAGATCTGGCAGTTGGCCATAATCAGCGGTGTGATTGCTAACGTTTTCCAATTTCAGCTGTTTAATAATATCGCTGAACCAGTCAGAGCCGAAAGACTCCCAGTGGCAAACCTCAACGGCGCGCTGCCCCAGTAATGACCAAAGTGCCATTTCGATCGCACCGGTATCAGACGCAGGGACTACACCCACTCGATAGCCTTCTGGTAAACCGAGTAATTCAGCCGTTTCACTGCAGGCGCGGCCGAGCGCGTTTTTACCGAGACTAGAGCGGTGTGAGCGCCCCAAGGTCGAGATATCCAAGTTATTAACATCATAGCCAGGGCGTTTGCTGCAAGGGCCGGAAGAAAAGTTCGGGTTTTGTGGTTTAACGCTAGGCTGCATGACCATCCTCTGATTATTTATGCAAAAGCCAACCAAGTCAGTCAGCCTTAAAAATTCTGGGGAGGTAATTATGCCAGCAAAGAGCGAGGCCGCCTAGAGACTAAAGGATAGAGTGCACTACTCGCGAGCCTTTGAGGGCTGACTTAGCACCTTAAATTACTCAAAAAACAGCTGGTGCGTAAACTCTCTGGCTATTGATGGGCAACTTAGCCGACAGATCTGCCAAACAGTAGCGAACCGCTCATAATGACTGCTTTGGAGGTAATTCAGGGTATGTAAACTAAATTGCCTGCGCGACTACAAATTCGACACTCTCAACTTACCATGGCAACAATATATATATGGCTCATCTAAATAGTAGCTAAATGCCCGGCACTGGATCATGTCGGCGCCCTAAACTTAGCGTAAGAACAAATAGCGCCAGTCATTAGACAACTTTGAACAGAAACTGATTCGGCATAATACCCAGCGGCCAATGTCAACAAGCGCTCAAGCCCTCTTTCACAGAACCTTATCAATGAATTAGGTATAAGTGTCCAAATCTGGCAAGTGCCATAAACAATCTACAAACAAATTGCAGCATTTTCTTTCTCTTATTTATATAAGAATAATCACTCGCATGCGAGTTAACAATTAAGGTTTGTTAACTCGATAACGTTAAGTACCTTCGAGTATTTGCTCATAGACTTATAGGAAAAATGGGTCTTATGGCAAGTGGCTAGCAACCTACACTTAGGAATGAGAACACAGCTTTCACCTGTAAGAGGGTTTATGCGATGAAAAGTAAAAGCAATATACTCGACTGCTTGAATCAGATTTTAGCCATCGAACTTACCTCGATTAACCAGTACTTTTTGCATGCACGCATATTTAAAAACTGGGGATTAAATGAGCTTAACAAGGCCGATTACAATAAATCAATCCTCGACATGAAGCAGGCCGACAAAATTATCGAGCGTATATTGTTCCTCGAAGGCCTTCCCAATCTGCAGTTGCTCAACAAACTACGCATTGGTGAGCACACCGCCGAAATGCTGCAGTGCGATCTCGACCTGGAACTGGCGCAGATCGCCAGCTTGCACAGTGCGATCGAGCTGTGTGAAAAGGAGCAAGACTATGTCAGTCGGGACACTCTCGAGAAAATTCTTGAGGGAGAGGAGGAACACGTAGACTGGATAGAGTCACAGAAATTTATAATTGCTAACACCGGTATTGAACATTACCAACAAGCCATGATGGACAGCTAGAGTGAGGGTACTGTTATGAAAGGCAAGCAGCTAATTATTGATAATTTAAACAAGCAACTTACCCTTGAGCTGACGTCCATGGATCAGTACCTAGCCCATTCAAAAATATATGAAGATTGGGGGATCAAAAATCTCCATGAAAAACTGGCGCACGAGTTTGATGAAGAATTGGGACACGCTAAGCGGCTAGCCGAACGCATTCTGTTTCTTGAGGGTCAGGCCGATACCGCCTCGCGTAAACCCCTCAAGATTGGCGCTAATGTTAAAGAAATGCTGGCCAATGATCTGGCCGCCGAGCACACGGTGGCCGCCAGCCTAAAGCGAGTGATTGCGCTATGTGAACAGCAACAAGACTACGTCAGTAGAGAAATCCTCGAAGAGCTACTCAACGACACCGAGACGGATCATATTTACTGGCTAGAACAACATATGAGCCTGATCAACAAAGTCGGACTACAAAACTACATACAATCGCAAATGGGACGCTAAGCAGCTGGTGTCGGCCCAGAATGTTTAATCGCCCCTAAGGCCAGTTAAGTATTGTATTGGACTGGCCCCTGCACCAATACCAATATCAATACCTAATAAAACGTAGCCTTGGCTTTCACTCACGCAGCTCTGGTAAGCATGCTAACCCGCAGTAAACCCCCGCCATCAAACGATGTCTTTTTGAGCGACTCGCATTGCGCGATACTATAACTGTATGCGCGTCATGCCCTAGCCAAAGGCAACGCTATGAAATTATGACAAAATAAAAAATACTGCCCAGTATCAGCGCCTTTAAAACTGCGCATGACTATAAGCCTGAGCAATACAATATCTGAGTGATGAAATACGGAATTAGTTTACCTTTAAAGTGATAATAAGTATCATTTACAAATTAAAATTCCCTCAGGTGAAATAAATATGAAACGTTTTTTAAAGCAATTCCACCACCTAGCACTAGCGTTTGTGGCCGCCACCTCTTTAATGGCGGTTCAAGCCTCGGCCAATGGTGATATTGGCGACCATGTGAATGACTTGCAGGGTCACTTAAAACAATACCATCAAGAAGTCAGCTGGTTTATCGACAATCTCGACGAGATTGTTGTTCGATATGACACTAAAGGCGCAACAGCCGCGCAGTCTGATAAGTTGATGGAAAACTGGGAAGTCGTCGACTTTCATTCCGCCATCGAAACGCAGTATGTACCGGTATACGCTTCAATATGGCAGGGCATTTTTGGCGTTAAACAAGCGATCGATAGCGAGCAACCTATAGTCAAGGTCCGCGAACAACAGGCATTGCTAGAGCAGTCATTATGGCAAGCTTTGGGGGCAGTTAAACTTGCTGCCCAATATCAGAAAAAAGGCTTGTTGGCCAAGGTGAAGACCACCGAAACTGACAACCTGACTCAGCCAGAAACTATAGACGAAATTAAACATCGGCTAGACCGCGTGGTCGCTAAATATGCTGAGCGTTTGCCTGAATCGGCGGTAAGTATTGTGCACGACACTTATCAACATTTGTTTGAAGGCATTGAAGGTGCCCTAATTGCTCAGGACGCCGACTTAGTTGAAGATCTTGAAAAAGACTTTAACGTGACTTTGCCGAAAGCCTTGGCATCAAAGTCTAGTGTTGATGATGTGCGCAACGTGGTTGAAGATATGCAGGGTAAACTGGATAACGCTAGAATATTGTTAGTTCAAGCTGAGAAAAAACAAAAGGACGTATTTTAATTGCAACGCAGAACATTCTTACAAAGCTTACTCACTAGCGCAGCCATTATTGGTACGCCTATGTGGGCAAGCCGCGCTTTAGCGGCTGAATCAACGGCGACAATTGTTGGCGGTGTTTCGGTTGAAAATTTACCTGAATTGAGCGGCGATTTAACGCTCTATCTCGGACGCGGCGAAGGCGGTTTGTATGAAAAAGTTCTGCAGGCCATTTCTGATCGTAATCCGAAACTGAACCTTAAAATTCGTCGTGGTCCCACGGCCGCTTTGGCCAATAGCATTGTTGCAGAGGCTAAAGCCGGTGTACGCCGCGCCGATATTTTTTGGGCAGTCGATTCTGGTGCGATCGGACTAGTGACTGATGCAGAACTGGCGCAAGTGCTACCCAGCGATTTGCAGGAGCAATTAAAATCAGGTTTTCAATACCCTAACTGGGCTCCTGTTACTGGCCGTATTCGCACCCTGCCCTACAACCCTCAGCGGGTAAAAGCAGAACAAATTCCTAGTGACATTATGGCACTCGCCGACAGCGACTTAAGTATTGCCTGGGCCCCTGCCTACGCCTCGTTTCAATCATTTATTACGGCCATGCGCTTACTCGAAGGAGAGCAGGCAACAGCCCATTGGTTGCGCGCCGTCAATAAAAGGGCGAAAAGTTACGCTGGCGAGCTGGGTGTGGTAATGGCCGTAGAACGCGGTGAAGTCGATGTAGGCCTTGCCAATCACTACTATAGCTTGCGTTTGAAATCGGGCAAACCCAATGCCAATATAGCGCTGGCATTTACCGATAATGATGCAGGTTGCCTAATTAATTCATCAGGAGTGTTGGCGCTAAAGGACAGCGCTACAGCAACCAACTTTATTCGCTACCTGCTCAGTCGAGAAGTTCAGTCGTATTTAGCTACCGAAGCCTATGAAATCCCTCTGGTTAAGGGCATTGCCCCGCCCCCTGGTTTAGCAGATATAAGCAACATCCGTCCGCCAAAAATCGATTTAACAAAACTGGCCGATTTACGCCCCACTTTAAAACTGATGCGTGACGTTGGCGTATTGTAATGCGCTGGCCTTTTTCCTATCCGCTAGCACTGGTTATTGCCCTGCTGGCGCTAGTGCCAGTCGGTGTGCTGATGTCTTTGGCCAACGGCGACGCAACTTTCTTTGATCAACACAACTTAAAAGTTCTCACCAATACACTGTGGCTGATGCTGTTTACCGCCCTAGGTTCTATCGCTATAGGTGTGCCCTTAGCTTTAATGACCGCTTACGCGCAATTACCTTACCGCCGGCTGTGGTTAATTGTGCTGGCTGCGCCACTGGCGCTACCGAGCTACATCGGTGCATTTACGCTTTATGCAGCCTTCGGCCCTGGCGGTGAAATAGATCAATTACTGGGCGTCACCCCGCCGCGAGTTTACGGCTTAGCGGGCGCCTCTCTCGTCATGACACTCTATACCTATCCCTTTGTTCTTTTAACTACCCGTGCCGCGCTAGTCGGTTTAGACGGTAACTTAGTGAATGCTGCACGAACACTCGGCATGTCATTAATGGCGAGTATTTGGCGCGTAGTATTGCCACGAGTAGTTACCGGAATGGCCGCTGGCGCGCTGCTAGCGGCCATGTATGCACTGTCTGACTTTGGCACGCCAGCCATGATGGGTTTAGATACATTTACCCGAGTCATTTACGTCGAATACAATGCCTTTGGTTTAAGTCAGGCGGCAATGTTGTCATTGCAACTGTTGTGTGTGGTAGCGCTAGTGCTGTTTTTAGAATCGCGTGTGCGCGGCACTAAAGAGTCGCCTGGTCGCTTATTACGCCTATGGCCAAAGCCATGGCAGAGCGCTCTTATGCTGTTAGCCAGCTTGCCGGTATTCTTATTATCTATTGTCTTGCCACTTGCCATTTTTGTGCTGTGGCTGGTGAGAGACGGCACCGGTGATTTTAATTTTAGTTACGCCTGGAACTCAACCTATGCCTCATTATTGGCGGCTTTAGTGGCTGTTATTTTGGCGGTGCCGGTAGCACATGCGGCCCTTAGCGGCAAAGCGGGTCGGTTAATGGAGCGAGTCACTTTTTTAGGCTTCGGAGTGCCGGGTATCGTGATGGGAACGGCACTGGTATATATGGGCCTACAGTTGCCCTTTTTGTATCAAACATTGGCTCTACTGATTATCGCTTATGTACTAAGGTTTTTACCGCTGGCAGTGGGTTCTGTGCGCACCAGTGTAGAGAGCTTAGATCCGCGCATGCTGCAAGCGGCAAGACTTTTGGGCGCCAGCCCTAAAGAGGCGTTCTGTCGAATCACCCTTCCGCTAACCATGCGCGGTATTATCGCTGGCGCCGCACTGGTGTTTTTAGAATCCATGCGCGAACTGCCAGCGACTTTACTACTGGGTCCAACAGGCTTTGAAACCTTGGCAACCTACTTATGGCGCGTTTATGAAGCGGGCTATTTTGGTCGCGCGGCGGTGCCGGGTTTACTGCTGGTATTTATGTCAGGTTTGGGCTTAGCGCTTATGCTGGTAGGCGAGCGCGGTAGTGATTTTGATATTAAAGAATAAAGGTAATTGCGGCTGATGTTAAAAGTTCGAAATTTAAGTGTTCACTATGGTGACACCTGCGTGGTGCGCGATTTAAATTTGGCCCTAGGGGATGATGAAATTTTAATGTTAGTGGGGCCAACAGGCTGCGGCAAAAGTACTATTTTACAAGCGCTGGCTGGCCTGATCCCAATTTCAAGTGGCGAAATGGAACTTGGGAGCTGGCAGGCAAGCGTACATCGTCATGTAGCACCAGAAAAACGCTCGGTAGGCATGGTTTTTCAAGACTTCGCCCTATTTCCCCATTTAACCGTACAGGAGAACATCGCTTTTCGACTCAGCGATAACAGTTTGGCCGATCACTGGATCGAACTATTGGGCTTAAATGCTTTACGCGAATCCAAACCCAGCCAACTCTCTGGCGGACAAAAACAGCGCGTCGCCTTAGCGCGTACACTCGCCCATGAACCCAGTTTTATATTGCTCGATGAGCCACTTTCTAGTCTCGATGCGGCCCTCAAGGACACATTACGCTGGGACATTCGCAAAGCACTAAAAAAAGCGGGTGTGCCCGCAATTTGGGTTACCCATGACCAAGAAGAAGCGCTTTCTGTGGGTGATCGTGTGGGTGTGTTAAAAAATGGCGTTATCGAACAGCTAGACACTCCAGAAAGGTGCTTTAGCGAACCTGCGAGTCGTTTTGTAGCAGGTTTTTTAGGCGAGGCGAGTTTTTTGCCCGGCCATATTAGCGGTAATCAGGTAATTACCAGCTTGGGCTCAGTGCCAGGAATAGCAATACACTGCGATGACAGTCAGGTGGATTTACTGGTGCGGCCCGATGATTTTTCACTCTGCGCCACCAGCGATGGCAACGGTCTTATTGCCTGGTCGCGCTATGAAGGCGGCACCAGACTTTATGCGGTGAATCTCGATGATGGACCGCAAGTAAGCGTGCGGGTAATTCACGAAAACGCCATAGCCGTAGGTGCTCGCGTGCAGATCGATATAATAACCACTCACCCACTGGCGGCGTTCCCGCGCCAACCAGCCTGCGTCTGCTGATATCTATTTTACAGCAAACGAATCTGCAGATGGCGACGCTTGCGCTAGCTACGGCCAGCCGAGCGGACAGCTTTTAGTCAATGCAAGTTCATTGCGCTGACTAGCGATGAATACAATAAATGCCGCCGCAAAAAATCAGTGCGACTATTGTCCGCAAGAACTACTGCCAACACTGACTTGGCGCTTGGTGCACTGATCAAAGTGCAAAATATAGATCAAGATTGAAAAATCAGCCCCCGTATTGCTCACCCAAGACAACAGCCAGAATCTATGTACTCCCCAGTAACCCGTAAATTACAGAGCTGCATATTCGAGGCACAGGGTTACTCCCCCGGTTGATCCTACTGTATGACTAAGCGTGCCCCTAGAACTTGGGTGTCACCAACAGGCGCCTCTAAGGATGGGTTATGAGGGTATTTATTGCCATCGTATCGCATTAAAACAAATCCCGTCCCACGAGACCAAACAATAAAGTCTTTCCATCCATTGCTTGTCGTTGCAGCGACACTTATTGGAGTTCTGGTTACCGTGGACTTCGAAATGAATTTATAGCTGTCGCCTAAACTTTCAAAGACCATGAGCGTACACCCACCAGATCCGCACCACTGAGCGCCCTCAAGATAAACTAAAGCATCCTCAAGCCCATCATTATTTAGATCGGTGTAACCAGTAGAAAATAGAGGCTCACGTTCTTTGGTTATCGCTGATACAGATTGTTGCAACTGAGACTGTAGGTAAGGTTGATGATTACAACCTATGACCATAAAAGACAGACATAACCATAAATATTTCATATTTATACCTATTATTGCGGTGTAATATCAAAGTTGAGCGGCGATAAAAAGAATCGTTATATTGCAGTTATGCTGATCTGAACAAGCGAAAGACAGGTTAAAGAACACTTACCCACCTTAAAAGGCTGACTTAGCGCCACTCTACCAACAAGATTTTATTTGTTAACCCTAACTACCGCCCTGATAACCGTTTTGGCGCCAGGCTTCGTAGCTGATTATGGCCACCGCATTCGAGAGGTTCAGGCTTCGATTATTCTGACACATAGGAATCCTTAACCGCAAACTTTCATCAATGTTATCGCGAATATTGTCAGGCAACCCACTGGTTTCGGAACCAAATAGCAGCACATCACCGGGGAGGTACTCAATCTGATTGTGAGGGCGACTGCCCTTAGTGGTGCAAGCCAGAATGCGTTTGCCGGTCATAGCATCAAAAAAGGCCTGATAATTAGCATAACGCGTAACATTGGCCATATCGTGATAGTCGAGTCCGGCACGGCGCAATTTCTTCTCTTCAAAATCAAAACCGAGCGGTTCTATAAGATGCAGTTGACAACCATTATTGGCGGCCAAGCGAATAATATTACCGGTATTAGGGGCAATTTTTGGTTCAAACAGAGCGATATGGAACATAGAAAACTCACAAAATCTTATTGAGGCGTCTAGGGCGAAGCCCTTTAAGGTAGAGCCAACAAAAACCTAAAAAGCAGAGCTCAAGCTCTGCTTTTTAGGTTTAGCGCATTCAGAAAACGTTAGCAGGCTATAGCCGCTCGAAGTCGTTTTGCCTGCTGCCGACAACGGTTACTGCAATACTTGGCGGTGGCAATCGCCTTAAATTTCACATCACAAATCAGGCACATCTTGTCATGGATTTGTCGTCTCGCAGCGAGGGCGGCACCCAGCGACAAAATACTGCGATCCGCACTAAAAATATCATGGGTGGATTTATCTCGATTATCTACAGCCATTTAAGCACCTCTTTTTTCAGCCAGAGACAATGACACAAATACGCTTATGTATCAACAATCGAGTCACTCACTTATTTCTCCCGCTGTATTACCACCGTCTAGAGAAAAATAGTGCCTAACAATGACTAACCTCGGGACGCCCTCGATTTTTCAACGTAAAATAGCGATACAGTCATCACAGACAGTTGCAATCATGAGTAAAATTTA
Source organism: uncultured Cellvibrionales bacterium (assembly GCA_913050115.1). Taxonomy (GTDB): domain Bacteria; phylum Pseudomonadota; class Gammaproteobacteria; order Pseudomonadales; family Cellvibrionaceae; genus UBA1124. The sequence goes on along the minus strand of CAJWZU010000029.1, from coordinate 6,478 downwards.
TTTTTTATTAGACTCGGTAACGGGCACCGAATCGCTCAATGGTGACACCAACCAATGGCCTACACAGCGGGCACAACAGCTATGACGGCCGCGATTGGCTTGTTCTACGGCAGTTCCACCTGCTATACCCAGATGACCGCAGATAAGATAGCTGCCAAGTTGGAACAGCGCTTTGGTCGGCCTATGGTTGATATTCACAATATTGCCGAGCAGCCCATTGCCTTAGCCTTGCATTACACGCACTTGATTATGGGTATCCCAACTTGGGATTACGGCGAACTGCAAGAAGACTGGGAGGAGGTTTGGGACGATATCGCCGAACTGGACCTGTCGGGTAAGTTATTTTCACTGTATGGCCAGGGCGACCAAGAGGGTTATCCCGAGTGGTTTTTAGATGCCATGGGTTTTCTACACAGCGCGCTCAATCAATGCGGCGCCAAGGCCTGTGGCTATCGTCCAACGGCGGGTTTTGAATTCGAAGCCTCTAAAGCTCTGACCTCGGACAAGAGTCATTTTGTCGGTTTAGCGCTGGACGATGAAAGTGAATTTGATTTGAGCGAACAACGCATCGAGGCGTGGCTAGAGCAGATCATTCACGAATTTGGCTTGCAGCCGTGAACCTCAAGGAAAAAATTCAGGCACTTAACACCGGTGCCATCTTTACCCTGATCGATATCAGTACTCAGCAGACCCAGGCTAAAAATCAATACGGCTATGCCAATTTATTGAAAAGCTGGCGCCTCTGGCAGCAAAGTGCACCGAAAGGCTGCCAGCTACAGTTTATTCTGCTACTGAGTAAGCCCTTGAACAGGGACGAATTAGCCAGCAGGTTAGACGCAAATATTGACGGTAACTTAGTCGAACAGCTGCTCGCGCAATACCCACTGCATATCTCAAATGGCTTCCATCGACTCATTTTAGACACTATAACGCTCACTCTAATTGTCGACACAACCTTTGCCGGGCTTGCCCAGCTTAAGCGCTCGCCACATCCACTGTATAGATCGCGCAACCAACTGGCTGATCACTGGCTATTAGGCGAGCGCGCGATAGATGCAGAGCTGAGTGAATTAATCACTGAACTGAGTCAGTCTGGTGCGGCCCCCCTATCGCTACCGAACGCTGCGCATATCACCCATGTGGATTTCACCGAGGGTGCTTACAACTCGCCCTACCCTGCACCTTGGCACCTATCTGATAAGACAGATTGCAGCGGCAAAACCGCACTGATTATCGGTGGCGGCTTGGCCGGTTGCCACAGCGCCCGCGCACTGGCCGAGCGCGGTTTTCAGGTAACAATTATCGAGCGACACAGCCAGCTCGCGCAGGAGAGCTCTGGCAATCCTCAAGGTATGCTTTACGCCAAACTGTCGCCACGCGATGAAACGCTGCCAGCCTTTAACCTCGCCAGTATGATGTATGCCCAGCGGCACTACGCACCATTCTGGCGGGCCAAAACCGAGGTCAATGCAGGCCAAGACTGCGGTGTACTGCAACTGGCCCATACCGAAAAAGAGAAAATACTGCAGCAAAAACTGCGCGACCAATTTGCAGGTAGCGAGCTGATTGAATTTGTGGATGCTAAGCGCGCCAGTGATATTGCCGGTGTTAGTGTCGATCTGGGAGGGCTGTTCTTCCCGCATGCGGGGTGGCTATCCCCTGCCGCCGTATGCCGCGATCTCTGCCGTCACGACAAGATCACTTTGATCGCAACTGCCGAGGTCGAAAAACTAGAACATAAACAGCAGCAATGGCGCGCCTATAAAAAATCGGGCGAACTTATCGTCCAGGCACAAATCGCTATTATCACCACCGCCAGCAGCGCCAAAAATCTGCAGCAAACAGAGTACTTGCCGCTGAAACCCATTCGCGGTCAGGTAAGCTATTTACCGGTCACTAACGAAAGCCTAGAACTTCAAACAGTGGTCTGCGCCGAAGGTTATTTATCTCCCGCCGTCACGGCTTCAAGAACCAGCGCCGCCCATAACGGTTTAGGCGCTAGTTTTAACCTGCGCGACAGCAATACCGAACTAACCGAGAAAGACCATCAGCACAATCTTGATAATCTAACTAATCACACGCCCAAATTGGCGCAGCTATTTGGGCACTTAAATACCAAGCAGCTCGACGGCCGCGTCGCCTTTCGCTGCACCACCCCTGATTACCTGCCACTGGTCGGCCCAGTACCCATAAAAGACGAATTTATCGAGACCTACGCGCTGCTGCGGAAAAATGCCAAGTCCAGTATTCCCAAGGCAGGACCGCACTATAAAAATCTCTACTGTAGTGTCGGCTATGGCTCTCGCGGTCTAGCTTATGCACCGCTGGCTGCCGAGTTTTTAGCCGCGCAAATCTGTAATGAACCCTCGCCACTGCCGGCCAACTATCTACAGGCATTGCACCCTGGGCGTTTTATGATCCGCGATTTAAGTCGCAATAAAATTTAAGCTACGATTTAACGCTCACTATGAAAAGAGTTACCACATCAAAGGAGATTACCGCGGCTATAAGGCCCTAGCCACCACCAACAGCGAACCAGACTTGATTCTATCCACAACAACTGTGTATATATGATACTCGAGCACCTATGACTGAGCAGCGGTGCTGTCTAGGGCGATATCGACTTTATTGCCGATATCGCCTGCGACGCTCTTAATCATCAACCGCCACGCTATATTAGCCGCAATCTCGATATGACGTTTATTCCATCACACATCGAGTCCGATGAAATATACAACTGGGTAAAGATTACCGTCAGCGGTGCCGCCTATGTGAAATACAGTGCAGCGCCGCAAACAAAGATGGCTATAACAAAAAGAAACAGGACGACAACTTAACTGGATAGAATTTTAGAGCCGGTGCCACAGGCTATTACTGTCCTCATCGCTGCTTCTACAGTAATGTTTGGCAGCAGTTCAACACAGTCTAACGGCAAGTGATAAACCATACCCGATGAAGGAATGGGAGCTGTAGGGACAAACACCGTATAAATAGCTTGCCCATTACTCTCGTATTCATCAGTCACTATCGCCGTTACTGCCACAGGGTTGTCGGCACCATAGATTCGGGCCTTACAGACTTTGCCATTGAATACCGAGGCACTGTCATCGCTGCCAAGAAACTGAGATACCAGTTCACGAATCATCCGATAGCCTGGTGCCAGCTTAGACAGACTTTTATCAAAAACACTGTGTAGCCAGCGGCCGATGCCCGTTTTCACCAACAAGCCAATCGCAAAACAAACGCCAATAATAGTCGCTACTACGATCATATCGGCCATAAGCTCGTTGACATCTGCATGCGCTGTGAGCCAATCTGTGAGCGGCTGAATAACGCCAGTCACCATCACAAACAACCACTGAAAAATCACTAGAAAAATAGTCAACGGCAACACTACCGCTAAGCCACCTAGTAGGGTCAAAGTAAAAAAGGCTTTTAAACGTTTCATAACAGCATCCGTATTCATCGTTAGGCTGTTATTATGACGGAAATTCAAGCCACAAGCCCCACAGTGAAGTTACCCATTGCGTATTGTTCTCTTAGCTTTATTGCTCACCCTTACAAACGCTTGCAGTCGGGCTGACATATCGACGCAACCACTATTTCAGCATTCCAGCTTTGAATTGCTGCAAAGCCGCCCTCACAATAGCCATTACTTCACCCAAGGACTAACACTCGTTGATGGCTATTTCTATGAAAGTTCTGGTCACTATGGCCGTTCCCAACTCTACCGCTACCCGCTTGCTATCGATCAAAAAAGTTGGCTGCAAAAAATAATTTCCCACGAGCATAAACAGCGCAGTATAGATAAATCACTATTTGCCGAGGGCCTCACAAAGCTCGACGACAAACTCTACCTGCTCAGCTGGAAGGCGGGTCGCGCCCTGAGCTTCGACGCCCAAACCCTTTCTCCAATATCTGAATTTAACTATACAGGTCAGGGCTGGGGGCTAACCGACAACGGCCGAGACCTGATTCGCTCCGATGGTAGTGACCGCCTCTTTTTTCATCACGCTGATAATTTCAGCCTGCTAAAACAGCTGCAAGTAAGAGGTCTAGGGCGCCGTTGGCAGAACATTAACGAGCTGGAATATATCAATGGTGTGATCTGGGCCAATATCTGGCAGGAGCAGATAATTATCGCCATCGATGCCGATAGCGGCCAAGTGCTGCAGAGCGTAGATTTAAGTGAGGTGGTACGCCTTGAGAACCCTCAGGGAGTGGACGCTGTCCTCAACGGTATTGCTTATGATCACCAACGCAATGCACTTTGGGTGACCGGAAAAAACTGGCGAAAGCTCTACCTTATTCGGGTTTCTCCCACTATTGAGTTAAAATAGCCCCATGTTAATTATCTCTAATAACGTCACCATCCAAGACTGGGAACTGGTCATCACGGCCATCCGTGCCCAAGGCGCCGGTGGCCAAAATGTCAACAAGGTGTCCTCCGCTATTCACCTGCGCTTTGACATAAAACACTCCAGTCTGCCCGACTTTTACAAACAGCGCTTGCTGCGGCTCCGCGATAGCCGCCTAACGGCCGATGGCGTTATTATTATCAAAGCGCAGACTCATCGTACCCAAGAGAAGAACCGTCAGGATGCTCTAGATCGCCTGAAAAAATTAATTGTAGAGGCTACTGTTGTGCAAAAAAGACGCATCGCAACCAAGCCAACAAGAGGCTCACAAAAAAGAAGAGTCGATGGCAAGACCCAGCGCGGCGAAATCAAACGCGGCCGCGGCAAAGTCGATCATTAGTGCATATTTAAAACAGCGCTAGCATTAAGATTAGAGCAGCGAAGCTTCTTGGCAGGTTTTTGCCCCTCGGCAAATGCAGCAGACATTAGGGCTCATTACATAAGAGCAACTTGCAGATGATATTACATTTCAACTATTGCTGTGTTTATCGAATAACCTGTTGTGGAAAATAAAAAACTAACCCTCATGTTGATATATCGATTGAATCATTCAATGAGAAAAGTGATATTTCTAATCCTATATTAAAAGTAAATATGTATTTCACTGTCTGGATAAACCCAAAAAACAGCTCAGATATATTTCTTAAATACCTAACATGCACGTCCTTTATGGATACACAATTTAGACTAGCCTGATGAGAATTTTAAACACTTAATACCAGTAGCCTATCGTATAGTGGGTGAGTTAAGTAACCTGACAAACATTGACTGATTAGAATCAAGTAAATTATGGTCAGGCGCTGTAACAACATCCTAAAAATTTATAGCCAATAAAGGGCTTGGATATCTCAATCGAACTCACCCAAACTGCACCCAAAAAAAAGAGCCGGAGACATTAATAAAAACATCTCCAGCCCCTTAACAGATGGGGTATTAAATCACCGACTAAAAATAGACAGTTATTATGTTAGCGCTTCGGCTCCAGCTTTCTTTGATTTCTTCGCCGCTTTCTTTTCCTTGGCGGTTAAAAGCGGTTTCTTTTTAACACTTTTTTTGTTGTCTTGACCTTTGCTCATTATATTTACCCACAGACATAAATTCATAAGCCTAAAGTCAGTTTGAGCCAACCTGAGGACGGTTCCTAAGTATAGATATCTATAAAGCGATGATAGCTATACGTAGGCTTATCAGTATGGCCCTAATGCAGAGCAACTAAAAGATGTTATCAAAAAAGTTGCGTTATATGCTTAATTTAGCATTAATCATGCCCATAAGACGGCGGAGCATGCCCTCAATCAACTGCGACTATTGACCAGATTAGGCTGGTGGGGCCATGAGACAGTTAGACCCCGTGTATCACGACCGAACACCCACTATTCTCGGCGATTTTTTTACCGAATAAGCTTACTAATAATACTGATTAAGATAAAGAAACCACTGACGATAATGATATTTCTTGTGTCTTAGCTTCGTTTATTTTCGCCTCAGTAAATTACGCATAAACAGAGGCGTCTGCCCTGTAGCGACAAGCCGCCTCGCTATAATCGCAATCAACTTAGTGAACAGCAGCGACGACGCTAGCGCGCAAGAAGCGCCCTTTATTTCTTGTCCTAAAACCCCAACCTAGCTCTCGCCAATGAAACCACCGGTTTGATGTGCCCACAGGCCAGCGTATATTCCCCCTAAAGCAACCAACTCTTGGTGCGTGCCCTGCTCTACTATTTTGCCTTCGTCGATAACAATCAACCTGTCCATAGCAGCGATAGTTGAGAGACGATGGGCAATGGCGATCACCGTTTTTTCCTGCATCAAACGGTTAAGACTGGCCTGAATCGCCGCTTCGACTTCAGAGTCGAGCGCCGAGGTGGCTTCATCCAGAATCAGGATAGGTGCGTCTTTTAATAACACTCGCGCGATCGCGATGCGCTGGCGCTGACCGCCGGAGAGTTTTACACCACGCTCGCCCACTTGAGCATCAAAGCCTTGATTGCCATCGGGGTCGGTTAGATCATTTATAAATTCCATCGCCTCGGCCTGTTCGGCAGCGGCTAATAATTTAT
>CAJWZU010000028.1 GCA_913050115.1 uncultured Cellvibrionales bacterium | reverse complement strand
AGGGGGTCTGTGATGAGTATTGAAGTTGCAGTGCCCAAACGCTTGAGTGCAATTGAACTGGGCGTGTTTGGCAGTCGTATTGAGGCGGTCTGTGATGAGATGGGCGCAACGCTTAAACGTGCGGCTTTCTCTCCCAATATTAAGGATCGTCTCGATTATTCTTGCGCTGTATTCGATGCCGATGGTCAGTTGTGCGCGCAGGCTGCCCATATTCCGGTGCATCTGGGCAGCATGGCCTACGCCATGGCCGGTATCATAGCCACTATCGACTGGTGTGATGGCGATATGATAGTGGTTAATGATCCCTATCTCGGCGGAACGCATTTGCCCGACGTTACACTCATATCACCGATATTTGATGCTAATAAACAGCAATTATTGGGCTTTGTCGCCAATCGCGCCCATCATGCCAATATTGGTTCTGACAGCCCAGGATCAATGCCTATTTCGGCCTCGCTGGAAGAGGAGGGCCTTATAATTGCGCCGACGCTCATTCAGCAACGGGGCAAGACCTTAGCCGCGGTGTTGTCGCGCTTAAGTGGTAATGACGCTGAATCGCATGGTGATTTCTCGGCGCAGATCAGTGCTAATACTGCCGGTGTGATGCGCTTATCTGAACTCATTACCGGGCTCGGCGTGCAGCGTTTTTTTTCGGCGCTACAGCAGCTGAACGATTACGGTGAGCGTTTGGCACGGGCCGCATTACAAGATATTCCCGATGGCTGTTATCGCTTTAGTGATGTGATGGACGATGACGGTCTCGGTAATAAAGACATCCCTATTGTTGTTGCTATCAATGTTGTTGCGGGCGACGTAAGGGTTAACTTCAGTGGTACCAGCGCGCAGGTAGCGGGTAATATTAACTGTCCTTTGTCGGTGGCGGCGGCCGGTGTTTACTATGTGTTTCGCTGTCTGATGCCGGCGCAAACACCAGCGTGTGCTGGCAGCTTTCGGCCTATTTCATTATATGCACCCGAGGGTTCTTTACTTAATTCGCGCCGACCTGCAGCAGTTGCAGCGGGCAATGTAGAGACTTCGACTCGAGTGGTGGATGTGATTCTGGGGGCCTTAGCACAGGCTATACCCGATCGTATTCCCGCTGCCAGTCACGGTTCTATGAATAATATTGCCATGGGCGCTCGTGCCTCAAATGGTAGCGCGGCATGGAACTATTACGAAACCATTGGGGGTGGAATGGGGGCAAGCGTCAAGGGATCTGGGTTATCTGCGCTGCAAACGCATATGACCAACACGCTGAACACTCCTGTAGAGAGTTTAGAGAGCCATTTTCCGCTGCGTGTGCATCGCTATGAAATTCGGCATGGCTCCGGCGGCGCGGGAGCTTTTAACGGCGGTGACGGTTTGTTGCGCGAGTTTGAATTTACCGCTAATGCGCAGGCGACACTGCTGACGGAGCGTCGCCTGCATAGGCCTTGGGGGTTGAGGCAGGGCTTGCCGGCGAGCCCTGGTCACAATCGTTTGAATGGGACAACATTGCCCCCTAAGTGCAGCTTGAATTTGAAGGCCGGGGACCGGCTTTGCATAGAGACCCCCGGTGGTGGCGGTTGGGGAAAGAAGGGCTAGGCGCCGCTGGTATAAACGCCTCGCTCTTCGTGATACTCAGCCCGACCCACACTCTTTGTCGTGCCTACCCTTGCTGCAGTATATTGTCAGGTTGACACATGACTTGATCACCACAGATGGTGAATATGCAGGTTTTGTGGGAGCTAATAACTGTCGGAGTTGCACCTTAATCGCCAATCGCTTTGTACATCCGAGACAATGCCTTGTATATCAGAGCTGCCTAGGGCTGTATCACTGTCAAAACTGAGTTAGAATAGCGGCAATACTTGAGTGCATTGGTCCGATATTAACGGTGTTCTCAGATAGCTTTAAATAATGAATCAATAGGTAATAACAATGGCAATTCTGGACACTATCAAGCAGCAAATCGAAGACAACGAGATCCTTTTGTACATGAAAGGCTCGCCTAATGCGCCTCAGTGCGGTTTTTCTTCGCGCACAGTACAGGCATTGATGGCCTGTGGTCAGCGCTTTGCATATGTTGATATCCTCAGCAATCCAGAAATTCGTTCAGAGCTGCCTAAGTTTGCTAACTGGCCAACTTTTCCACAATTGTGGATTAAAGGTGAACTGATTGGTGGTTGCGACATCATCACCGAGATGCATGAAAAGGGCGAGTTAAAAGAGCTGGTTGACGAAGCGGCGCCTGCAGCTGAGTAATCGATTAGCGAAAGACTCGGCGCAAAGAGATCCCAGCCTGCGTGCTGGGATTTTTGTATCCTCTAGGCTGTTATTGTTAAATTATGTCCTACAAAAAAACCCCTCCCGCATTTGATAAGTCTCTGTTGTTGCCACAACATTGGCCGTCTTGGTTCCTGGTGGGTCTGTTAAAAGTTATTGCTCTAATGCCGCTGGCGTTCTCTCTTTGCTTGGGGCGTGGTTTAGGTTTGCTGCTCTACCGTTGTGCCGGCCAGCGCCGCGCCATAGCGGAGGTTAATATTGCTCTTTGTTTTCCTCAGCTTAATTCCAGTGAGCAGGCCGCTGTAGTAAAAGAATCGATGGTTTCGGTTGGTATCACTTTTTTTGAGGCCGGCGCCGCCCTTTGGGGGCAAGCTGATAAATTTAAGGGTAGGCACATTATTGAAGGGCTAGAGCATATCGAAAAAGCGCAGGCCGAAGGGCGCGGTGCGCTTTTGCTGGGTGCGCATTTCACCACCATCGATGTGGCCGGACGCATTGTCGCTTACTACCAACGCGTAGACACCGTCTATCGCAAGCATAAAGATCCCGTTATGGCCTATCAGGTTACTAAGGCGCGAGATCAATTTGGCGACTCCATTTTACGCAGCGATATGGGCAAGCTGGTAAAAACGTTGCGTCGCGGCAATTTGGCTTGGTATGCCCCAGATCAAGATTACGGCGCCAAACACAGCGTGTTTGCGCCATTTTTTGGTCAGCAAGCGGCTACTGTTACAGGCTCCGCCCGTATCGCCAAGGTCAGTCGTGCTGCGTTATTGCCCTTTTCGCACTATCGCGATGAGCGCGGTTACTACCGGGTGGTGATTAAGCCGGCGCTTGAAAACTTCCCCTCGGGTGATGATGTAGCTGACGCAACGTTGGTGAATCAGCATATCGAAGCCGCCATCGCCGAATGTCCGGAGCAGTACCTATGGGTGCATCGGCGCTTTAAAACTAGGCCTGAAGGTGAACAGCGGCCCTATAAAAAGTCCTGAGCGCTGCATGAATTACCTATGCTGCGGCAGTTTCGTCATGCAGTTTAGGGTATGCGGACACAGGGTTGCTCGAACATAATGCTCATATGCTTTGTGAGTGCCGGTCGGTATCGATAATCTCGGACTGGTCACTTCGCACTGCGAGCCAATGATCAGTTGAGAGCCGGTGAGGTGGCTATTATTTGACTCTATCGAAGATAATTACACGCGCGAGATAAAGCTCGGAGTTCTGGCTTGTTTGGGCTTTAAGGAATTTGAAAAAGCGCTGCTTAAAAAAGTGTTCAGTTTTGCTGGTAAAGCTCGGTATGACTAGCCGTTCAGCTCGAATAAGGCTTCAAGTCGCTGGGTGGGGCTAATCACTCTGTTTCCATTGCCAGCGCAAGGGTTCACCAAAATCATCGAGAAGCATCTCTTTTTTAGCGGGTTTGTTACTGGCGACCTTGTTATTTGTTGGCGGTTTTTTTCGAGCTTCGATATTGGATATAGTGTCGCCGACAGGCGTTCGCTGGGCTCTCGGCTGGTTGAATGCTTGCGGTGGTAGCGCTTGGTCGGGGTTGTCGCGTCCGCTACTACCTTTATCGACAGCCGCGACTTCGCCACCTTCTTGCAGGTAGGCGTTAATCTGCGCATCGATTTCGGCGCGGATCATATTTTTGGTGATATCGGGTTTTACCGGCATAGCTATACTTTAATAATTGCGTGCCTAAAAGGCGATAATATATTAGATACCATAGAATAACAGAGCTTTACACTTTCTGCTGTGAACTCAGGCTCTGGTGGCGCAGCTGTGCATTGGGTAAAATGCCTCTCTTTTTTGTCAGGGCTATTTTTCGATAGCAGTGGTACCCATGAGTGATCAGACGTTAAAAATCACCGAGATATTCTTCTCGCTGCAAGGTGAATCGCGCACTATAGGCCTGCCGACAGTGTTTGTGAGGCTGACGGGGTGTCCGTTACGCTGCCAGTATTGCGATTCTGAATATGCCTTTTTTGGTGGCGAGCGTCTAAGTTTTGATGCTATTTGTGCTCAAGTGGCCGAGTTTAAGCCGCGCCATATCTGCGTGACAGGGGGCGAGCCTCTGGCGCAAAAACAGGTTATTCAGTTAATGCAGCGCCTTTGTGATGAGGGTTATGAGGTATCTCTGGAGACCAGTGGCGCTCTGGATGTGAGCGAGGTCGACAGCCGTGTTAGTCGCGTGATGGACTTGAAAACGCCGGATTCCAATGAGAGTCACCGCAATCTGTGGCAGAATATTTCGTTGCTGACAGTCCATGATCAAATCAAGTTTGTCATCTGTTCGCGCAGTGACTACGACTGGGCGCGACTTAAAGTCGATGAACACCAGCTGTGCGGGCGTGTTAGTGATGTGCTCTTTTCGCCTAGTTTCGGTCAGATAGAAGCTCGCGACTTAGCCGATTGGATAGTAGCGGATAACTTACCGGTGCGCTTTCAGCTGCAATTGCACAAGATACTTTGGTCCGATGAGGCTGGAAGGTAAATGGTTATGTCTGAAAAAAAACGCGCATTGGTATTGGTTTCCGGTGGTCTAGACTCCACCACGGTTTTGGCGATGGCTAGAAGTGAGGGTTATGACTGTTACACCTTGAGCTTTGATTACGGTCAGCGCCATCGGGCGGAGTTGTTGGCGGCCTCGCGCACGGCCGAAGTTATGGGTGCGGTTGAGCACAAAGAGGTGTTGTTGGATTTACGCACCATCGGTGGCTCTGCGCTTACCGATGACAGTATTGATGTGCCCGAAGAAGAAGGTACGGGCATTCCCGTCACCTACGTGCCCGCACGTAATACCGTGTTTTTGTCGATCGCGTTGGGCTGGGCCGAGGTTTTGGGTGCTGATGATATATTTATCGGCGTTAACGCAGTGGATTACTCCGGTTACCCAGATTGTCGCCCCGACTATATAGCCGCTTTTGAGGTGATGGCTAACTTGGCCACAAAGGCTGGTGTTGAGGGGCGTAAGTTGCGTATTCGAACGCCTTTAATTGATTTGACTAAAGCCGAGATTATTCAGCGGGGAATGGCGCTTGGCGTTGACTACTTCACTACTGTGTCCTGCTATCAGGCCACCGATAGTGGTAAAGCCTGTGGCGTTTGCGACAGCTGCCGTCTGCGCAGGCAGGGCTTTATTCAGGCAGGGTTAGAAGATCAGACGATCTATGGCGCTTGATCCACCTGAGCATAGATTACTCTAACCTGTTAGCCCGGTGCGGCAGGTAAAGGGGCGTCATCTATCGGTAATGCATTAGGTAAAAAAAGTACTTGTCATTTTTTCACCAGGGAGTAAGATACGCGCCTCCTTCAGAGGGTCGTTAGCTCAGTTGGTAGAGCAGTTGGCTTTTAACCAATTGGTCACAGGTTCGAATCCCGTACGACCCACCATATTTAAAGGGGATACCGTTAGGTATCCCCTTTTTTTCGTCTTTTTTTGCTGGCGAGTCGTCAGCTAAGCGAGCGTTACATGTCTGTAGTCGATAATACCTGCACCCCTCGCGATCAAGTTAAGGCCTATTTGGCTAATGATCACGATCAGCCGACATACACTCCGGAGCAAGTTTCAGACTATAAAGCGCGTATCACCCAACTGTTGCGCGCGCGCAATGCCGTGCTTGTGGCTCACTATTACTGTGACCCGGTCATTCAGGCGCTAGCCGAAGAGACCGGCGGTTGTGTGTCTGATTCGTTGGAGATGGCACGCTTTGGTCGCGATCATCCGGCCGAGACGCTGATTGTCGCCGGGGTTAAGTTTATGGGCGAGACCGCTAAAATTCTTACGCCGCACAAACGTGTGCTGATGCCGACACTAGAAGCAACCTGCTCGCTGGATCTCGGCTGTCCGATTGATGAGTTTTCCAAGTTTTGTGATCAACACCCTGATCGTACAGTGGTGGTTTACGCCAATACCTCGGCCGCGGTAAAGGCACGCGCCGACTGGGTAGTGACCTCCAGTATTGCTCTGGATGTGGTCGACGCACTCGATGCCAAAGGCGAGAAAATCCTCTGGGCCCCCGACAAACATTTAGGTGAGTATGTGCAGCGTCAGACCGGAGCCGATGTGCTGCTGTGGGACAGTGCCTGTATTGTGCATGAAGAATTTAAGGCAAAAGGTATTGAAGATCTAAAGGCGCTCTACCCAGATGCGGCGATACTGGTGCATCCGGAATCACCCAATGCGGTGGTGGAGCTGGCGGATGTGGCCGGCTCCACATCGCAGTTGATTAGCGCTGCCCAAAGACTGCCTAATCAGCGTTTTATTGTCGCTACAGATCAAGGCATTTTTTACAAGATGCAGCAGCTGTGCCCAGATAAAGAGTTCATTGTTGCGCCCACCGCCGGTTCCGGGGCCACTTGTCGTAGCTGTGCTAGTTGCCCATGGATGGCAATGAATGAGCTGGAGAGCCTAGTGCAGGTGTTGGAAGCAGCGGATGGCTCCAGTACAGACTCGCTGCAAGGGTGTGAGATTTTTGTCGATGAAGGTCTGCGAGAGCGAGCGATGAAGCCGCTGCAGAGGATGCTGGACTTTTCAGCCGATAAAGTCGCCGCGGCTAATCAATAGGCCGTATATAAGTACATCAATGACGGAACTTGTGCCTACCCTTGGGCGTCAGTAACATAGCATTTTATGTGGCAGTAGCCGCAAGACAGTTTGAAAGCGACGGAGAGAGTAATGATTCAAGGCAGTATGGTTGCCCTAGTGACACCGATGACCGATGATAATCAATTGGATTGGACCGCTCTGAACAAACTGGTGGATTGGCATTTGGAAAAAGGTACCCATGCCATTGTGGCGGTCGGAACCACGGGTGAATCGGCGACTTTGAACGTTACTGAACACTTAGAGGTTGTCCGACGCATCGTTGCCCAAGTGGCCGGTCGTATTCCGGTAATTGCCGGTACCGGCGCCAACGCTACCGCCGAAGCTATTGAGCTGACCCGCGCCGCTAAAGATGCCGGTGCCGACGCCTGCCTGTTGGTGACGCCTTACTACAACAAGCCGACTCAGGAAGGCTTGTACTTGCACTTTAAGGCCATTGCTGACGCGGTCGAAATCCCGCAGGTTCTCTACAACGTACCTGGGCGCACCGGTGTCGATATGCTGCCGGAAACCGTGTTGCGGCTGGTTGATCACAAAAATATTATTGGCATTAAAGAGGCAACCGGCGACTTAGAACGCGCCAAGCAGCTAATTGATGCCACGGCTAACGTCAGTTTTGATATCATCTCCGGTGATGATGCTACCGCCGTGGAGATGATTTTGATGGGCGGTACCGGTGAAATTACGGTTACGGCTAATATCGCTCCCGAACAGGTCGCCAAAATGTGTTCGCTGGCGCTGGCGGGAGATGCCGACGGCGCGCGCGCGCTTAATGACCTGCTGATGCCCGTGCATGACGCGATGTTTGTCGAAGCCAACCCTATTCCGGTAAAGTGGGCCTGTGCGCAGATGGGCTTAATTATGCCGGGCATACGTCTGCCGCTGACGCCTTTGTCGGAAATCTATCGCGCGCCTTTATTAGCGGCGTTGGCGACGGCTAAGATCGTTTAGGCATAATTTATACCTTAATGAGTTCCAGATTAGGCTTAAGAGTGGATATGATGTTGAGTAAGGAATCTGTATTAAAAGCCGCGCTATTGGCTTTACTTGGAATGTCAGTCAGTGGCTGTGGTTCGCTATTTGGTGACGACGGCTACTTTCGTGATCGCGGCGACGATTATCTGCGTTCAGAAGCTATTGAACCTTTGCAGATGCCCGACGGTATTGAGAATCAGCGTGTGCAGGCGCTCTACGCTATTCCAAAAATAAATAACGAAGACGACTTCGAACCCGATGAAGCGTTTGTGGTGCCGCGGCCTCAGTCCCTATCGGCTAACTTGCTGGAAGAAACCGTCAAAATTCAAAAACTGGCCGGCCGTCGCTGGATTCTTGTTAATGTGCCCCCCAGTGAAGTGTGGCCCCAGCTGCGCAGCTTTTTGGCGAAAAACAACCTCGATGTGGTCTATGCCGATACCAATAATGGTATTTTGGATACCAGCTGGATTCAATTTAAAGACGACCTGAGTAAAAAAGATAAATTTCGCTTGCAGATTGATCAGGGCGTACAGCCTGACACCTCTGAAATACATGTAGTGCATATGAATATCGACAGCACTATTGCTGAAACGGGGCAGGTACGTTGGCCGCAGCGTTCAATGAATCCAGAGCGTGAAGCTATTTTATTGGATGAGCTGGCGGCTACATTGGCCAGTGATATGTCTGGCGGTACCTCGATGCTGGCACAGAATATCGGCAGTGGCTCCAAGGTTAATTTGGCTCAAATTGAGGGCGAGCCAGTGCTGAAAATGCAGTTGGAATTCAAGCGCGCTTGGGCCACCTTGGGTTACTCGGTGAATCGCGAGGGCTTCACACTGCTCGACGATGACATTAATGTGGGCATCTATTATGTCGGCTATGTTAAACCGGTAGAGGTAAGTGACAGCTGGTTTAGCTGGGGCTCAAATGAGGTCGAAGTTCCGACATCACCCTACAAACTCAGTCAGTTGCTGAATCATTTGCCCGTAGATAACACCTTACTTTCTGGCGTCAGCGGCGCAGGTAGTGATCCTCTGGATGATATACCGGGTTACTTGGTGATTATTCGTGGGGATGAACTCGATATTCAAGTGCGTATTCGCGATGGCTACGGCCGCCAGCTGGCGCCAGTTGATGCGCGCAAGCTACTGAAAACACTGCGTCGTAATTTAATCTAGTGACTTTTCGATTTGCATCACTGGGTAGCGGTAGCAAGGGCAACGGAACCGTGGTGCAGTGGCAGGGCGACGAAGGTCAACCTGTCGCTCTGCTAGTCGACTGTGGCTTTAGCGCGAGAGAAACCGTTATGCGCCTCGAGCGCCTTGGTTTAAAGGCATCAGATCTTGCTGCTGTTTTAGTCACGCACGAGCACGGCGATCACATTAAAGGTGTTGCGCCATTGGCACGACGTTTTAAACTGCCTGTCTATATGACACCGGGCACCTTTCACAGTAAAGATCTCGGCGTGTTGCCCGAGCTTAATCTGATTGAGGGCTATCAAGGCTTCTCTATTTCCGGGCTCAAGATACAGCCTGTGGCTGTGCCTCATGATGCGCGCGAACCCTGTCAGTTTATATTTGAACTGGGGTTAAGGCGCTTGGGTATTCTCACCGATCTTGGTAGCGTTTCCAATCATGTCGAAGACAGTTTTAGGAGTTGCGACGCACTGCTGATGGAAGCTAATCACGACCCTATGATGTTAGCCTGTGGTGCCTATCCACCGTCGTTGAAACGAAGGGTGGGAGGTCCTTGGGGGCATTTGAGTAACCAGCAAACTGCCGCTTTTTTACAGCGGGCGGATTTACCCCGGCTGCAGCATTTAGTAGTGGCGCATATGAGTTTACAGAACAACTCATTAGCATTGGCCCAGCAGGTGCTAGGGGATGTCGCCGCAGCGATAAAGAAAGTGACCTGGGCCTGTCAGGATGATGGCTTTGATTGGCTCGATATTGCCTAACGCTATGTTAACGAACTAAGTTGAACTTATGGCTTTGTGCATTACTAATAGATGGTTACAATCACGGTCTTAAATTTTATATCAGCAGGGGTATCTTGAGTGAGCGCAATAGACGAACGCAGGCGTTTTGAACGGACATCAACGTCAATTCGTGTGGAGATTACCCATGCCGCCTTTGGCACTATTATCGGTTTTGCGCACGATATTTCCGATGGTGGTGCCTCGGTCAAAATAGATAATCAGCCCCTGCCACCGATCGGCACTCTGGTCGATGTAAAATTCCGTAAGATGGTTGGCGCCATCAATCTTGAGCCTGTGCGTATGCGTGTGATGCACGAGAATCGCAATGTCGTAGGTTTGATGTTTATTTAAGCCAGAATAAGTCACCTCTTGCTGGCCTTAGATACACTGGTTAGGCAACTTTAGTTCGGCTTGGCTATGCTGGGAAAGCTGATTTAAATCATTACAGCTCAGGGCGCTGTTATCTTCAATATTCAAACGTTGCAAGCTTAGCAGGCTCAGTAATGCACTGGCATCGATAAGCTGGTTATCACTCACATCCAAAACTTGTAACTTACTCAGTGCGGCTATCCCATTCAATGTTTGCAGTTGGTTGCTGTTGAGATTGAGTTGTTGCAGTTGTGTGAATGTCGCCAGCCCTATTAAGCTTCTGATACCGGCGCTGGTGCAAACCAGTCGGTTAAGCTGTTCACGGCCCGTTATATTTTGATCTAAAATAGTTTGGGCGACACAGGCGTGTAAATTTTTATCGGCCAGAGCGAAGTCGCTAAACACAGTGGCGGGCTCATAGATGACAGCATCGTTTACTCTAAAGTCATATTTGCTGCAAGCGGACAAAGTAGCCATAAGAATGAGCGGTGTTATTTTTATCAGTGTAGACATCATAGTCGAATTTTTTACCGTTGCCGCTGCATTCTAGTTTTGTATGCTAGTCATATTATATTCAGTTTGGATGACTTAAACTGCGTTTATTCTATGTACTGAACATTAAGGATCTAAATATGAAAAACTATCTGGTTATTATAGCCCTATCCGTATTTTTTGTTGGTTGTACCAGCATCGACCCTTATACCGGTCAACAGAAAACCAGCAATACTGCCAAGGGGGTAGGTTTAGGTGTGCTTGCAGGGGCAATACTGGGTGCAGCGACCGGTAAAGATAACGACGATCGTAAAAAACGTGCAGCTATTGGCGCTGCCGCCGGTGGTGCCACCGGTGCTGGTGTTGGCTATTATATGGATCGCCAAGAGGCGGCACTGCGCCAGCGTTTACAGGGTACCGGCGTTCAGGTGCGCCGCGAGGGTGATACTATTCAGCTGATTATGCCCGGCAATATTACTTTCGCCACCGGCCGCTATGAGATTCGTGCCGACTTTTATGAGGTACTCAACTCGGTCACATTAATATTGAATGAATTTGATAACACCAGTATTAAAATTAGTGGCCACACCGATTCTACTGGCGGTAATCAGACCAATCAGACTCTTAGCGAACAGCGCGCCAATAGCGTGCGCGGCTACTTAGCCGGACAGCGCGTAGCCACCGGTCGTATACAGGCTGTCGGTTACGGCCCGCGCTATCCGATCGCGTCTAACAGCACGGCTAGCGGCCGTCAGGCAAACCGTCGGGTAGAGCTTGAATTGTTGCCGATGTAACTTGCTTACCCGAATATTAGTTGCTTTTGTTCATCTCGGTAATACAGGAGCTATTTATATTTCCATACATCTTGAACATAAGGGCGGCAGAGATTCATTCTCTGCCGCCCTTTTTTGTGGCCGGTAACTATACTTTAAGAACAAGTGAGTCATGGAATGCCCTTTGTGGTACCAGCAGATGCGTTAAGCCCCGATACACTAATGGAATAATGGACTTTTAATCTTTTCGTTGTCTCCATTAGCAGCAGTTACTGCAACCGTGTGGCATTATCGAGCTGCGTTCACTGCAATGATGCTAGGTAATATGTCACGGTGTTGATGGTGTGCGGGGCCTAAAATTGCTTCAGGGATTATCCGCATAGCGTAAATATTGTTTTGGTTCGCCACAACTCTTTATAGTCACCTATCGATGATAATAACAATAAGAACGCCCAGCTATGATTGAACTTTCATCCGTTACAAAATCTTTTGCCAACTTTAATGCAGTGGACAACCTGTCCTTTAGTGTTGCCGCCGGTGAAGTGCTGGGTGTTCTCGGCCCCAATGGCGCGGGTAAATCCACCTGCATGAAAATGATCAGTGGTTTTTTACGGCCCGATAGCGGCAGCATTACTCTGTTTGCTAAAACACATACAACTGATCCTATCGGTATAAAGCAGATGATCGGCTATTTACCGGAAGGCGCGCCAAGCTACGGTGAGATGACGGTGTTGGATTTTTTACAATTTATTGCTGATATTCGCGGCATACGCGGTAAAAATAAAAAGCTGCGCGTTGATCAGGTGCTACAGCAATTGCAATTACTGGGAGTGCGCCGGCAAGTTATTGACACGCTCTCTAAGGGTTTTAAACGTCGGGTTGGTTTGGCTCAAGCGATAATCCATGACCCTAAAATATTAATTTTGGATGAGCCCACCGATGGTCTCGATCCCAATCAAAAACAACAGGTACGCGAACTTATTCAGAACCTAGCGTGCGACAAAATTGTAATTATTTCGACGCATCTTCTCGAAGAAGTGAGTGCGGTTTGCTCGCGTGCAATTATTATTGACCATGGTCTTTTAGTGGCCGATGGTACACCGGCACAATTGCGCAGTCAGTCGCGTTATTGTGGCGCCATAACCCTAGAGTTCGATGCTGAACTGAATTCTATGTCGGCGGTTCAAGACGTCTTGTCTCAATTAAAATACGTCACCAATGTTGAGCCCGATCGGGAACGAGTGAACACCATTACTGTATTTGCAGAGCTTAATTCGGAGTCAAAGCAGGGACGCAGGCAGGATATTTACCCGGCAGTAAGCGCTGCGATTAAAGACAATGGCTGGGTTGTTAACGAGCTGCATATGGAACAAGGCCGGCTCGATGATGTGTTTCGACGCTTAACTGGGGGCCGTCTATGAACGGCATAAAAGGCTTCTTTGGGCGCCCAGGTATTATCGTTAAGCGAGAATTAAAATCATACTTTGCAACGCCGTTGGGCTATATTTTTATTCTTATTTTTTTACTGATGAGCGCATTTGTTACCTTTGAGATGGGCAGTTTTTTCGCTCGTGGTCAGGCCGATCTACAAAGTTTTTTCAATTTCCAAGCATTACTATATGTACTACTGGCGCCAGCCTTGGCAATGCGATTATGGGCCGAAGAGCGCAATAGCGGTACTATTGAGTTGCTGCTCACACTACCTATCACTACCTTTGATGCGGTGCTTGGAAAGTTTATTGCCGCCTGGGTTTTTTCTGGCTTGGCACTGGCGCTGACGTTTCCACTGTGGCTTACGGTGATCTATCTCGGCTCACCCGACAACGGTGTTATTGCCGCATCTTATGCGGGCAGCTGGCTAATGGCGGGAGCATTTTTAGCCTTAGGTTCCTGCATGTCAGCGTTAACCCGCAATCAAGTGATCGCCTTTGTGTTAACTATTACCTTGTGCTTGTTATTTGTTTTGTTGGGTATGCCGCCGGTGCTGAAGTTTTTTTATGCCTGGCTGCCTGCCCATATGACTGATTTAATTGCTAATTTAAGCCTTATGACGCACTTTCAAGCGATTAGTCGTGGCGTACTAGATTTACGTGATTTGCTGTTTTTCGCTGGATTTATTGCGATATGGTTGCTGGCGACCAAGATTATTATTGATTTAAAAAAATCCAACTAAAAAGATAGATTCATGACCAAAGTCAATTTAGCCGGACGCTCAAGTGCCGCCATCGTGCTTCTGCTGTCACTGCTCCTGTTATTTACTCTTCTGCTGCAATGGTTGCCATCTTGGCGTTTGGATTTGACCGAGGAAAAGCTCTACACCCTCGATAAAGGCAGCTTGGCGATGCTGGCGAGACTAGAGCAACCGATAACCCTGAACTTTTATTTTTCTAATCATGCTACGTCTGAATTACCGCAACAGCGTAGTTATGCGTATAGAGTGCGCGATTTATTGCAGGAATATAAGCGCGCTGCACCCAACCTGATTACTATTAATGAGGTCGATCCGGAAGCCTTTAGCGAAGCTGAAGATACCGCTGTGGATTTTGGCTTACAGGGTATTGCGGCCAGTGTCGGTGGTGACATGGTCTATTTTGGCTTAGTGGGTGAGCTTGATATAGAAAAATTTAATGTTATTGAGTCAGCCGACAGCCCGAGCAGTGAAGTGATTCGTTTTTTCACACCAGAGCGTGAAGCGTATTTGGAATACGATATTAGTCAGCTTATTTACCGTCTCGATGATCGCAAGAAATCCACCATAGGCCTTATTTCCAGCCTGCCCTTATTGCAACCCTATGCCCAACCACAGCAACCCGGTATGGGTTGGTTTGCGGTACAGCAGTTGCAGCAAAATATGTCAGTTATTAAGCTCGAACACAACCTAAAAAAAATTGACCAGAGTATCGATTTACTGCTCATTGTTCATCCGAGTCGTTTAAGTGATAAGACTTTATATGCCATTGATCAGTACATATTGTCTGGTGCAGCGGCGATTATATTTGTCGACCCCAATGCCGAAATGGCAGCTGTAACTCCCATGGCCGGTCCCGGTCCCTATCCTTCTGACTTGTCAAAATTGTTTAAAACCTGGGGGGTCGAATATGACTCCGCACTCACTGTTGGGGACAGTCACTGGGGCATGCGTTTGCCCGCGGGTGACAGTGGTGTAGCACTGCCACACATAGGCATTATTAGCGTGTCACAGGCATCAATTAATCGTGAAGATTTAATCAGTTCCGACCTGGAGATTGTGAACATGTCATCGGTGGGCTACTTTCACGCTAGTGCCGGTGCCAGCACTAAACTGACCCCTATATTAACCTCTAGTGAACATGCACAGGTTTTAGCGGCGGCGGACTTGATCGCCGAAAAAGATCACAGTGTGTTATTGAAAAATTTCAGTGCCAGCGGTGAGATTTATATATTAATGGCGCGCTTAACGGGGCCTGCCCAGTCCGCTTTTAATAGCACTGAAATGTCCGCTGGTACAGAGCATCAAGTTAGCGGCAAGATCAATGTCATTGTTGGCGCCGACACTGATATGCTCAGCGACCGCCTTTGGGTTCAGGTCAGTAATTTCTTCGGTCAAAACCTAGCGTCCCCTTGGGCAAATAATGGTGATCTGTTAATCAATGCAGTCGACAATATGCTCGGTAGTCGTGACTTAATTCAGCTGCGTTCACGCGGTGTTTACTCTCGACCTTTTGCTGTAATGGATGATTTACGCATGCAAGCGGCGGATAGTTATCGGCGTAAAGAGCAAATATTAAGGGCGAAACTCGAACAGTTAGAGCAGAAAATCTCTGCGCTTAGTAGCGACCATCCCAAGTCTGGCGTTACGCCTTCGTCATTATTGCCCAGTCTTACCTTGATCCCAGAACAGCGGCAAGAAATAGAAAGATTTGAGCAGCAACGGCTTAATATTCGTAAACAGTTGCGATCGGTGCAGCATCAACTTGATCAAGATATTGAGTCTTTACAGTTTCGTTTAATGTTAATCAATTTTCTGGCTGTACCTTTATTGTTAACATTGTTGGTGTGTTTGTTGTGGGGCTATCGGCGCTATCAGCGGCGTTTATTAAAATGATATACATGTTATGCCTGCTATTTTAAGTTAGCCGTTATCCCGGTCTGAAGGCCTTGGACTGCTGTTTTTTTATTCTATATTTTCGCTGTGGCAACGATAATATTGGTGAGTATCCATTCGAAGTTATGTATTCAATTGTGCCTTGTTAAGGCTTAGATTTTTGGCTGTCGAGGCGATTATCTATGTTAGTCATGTCGTCCCAGTAGACAGGCTACTGATAATTGACCGTCCATTGTCATAGCGGTCGGAATCAATGACTTTGAGAAAGGTCTTTAATTTAAGCAAAAAACCATCTTTTTTACCGCCACAACATCAGACAGTCATTGCAAAGTTACCTGTGTGCAGAGTCTTCAAAGGCACATTCAAAGTAAGCGTTAATTACTTATAAACCTCTACAGTTATTTGTCCTGGCTGGCGCCGACGATTTTTGATCAAGCCTTTTTTTACTAAGGCGGCGCTGCTGTCTGCCACCATCGCTGGGTTACCACAGATCATCACCTGACTTTTGTTAGCGCTAAAACGAGTATTGCACTTATCCTCAAGGCTGCCGTCTGTAATGGCATAGGGTATGCGCTGCTGCAAAGTATTGTCAGTAATTTGGCGAGTAATGGAATGCTGAAACTGAAATTGCTCTGGGTGTTCTCGTTTAATAGCCGACAGAGTATCGATATAAGCCATTTCAGAGCGATTGCGGATACCGTGTACAAGAATGACCGTTTTAAAGCGCATCCACGGATCGCGTGTTTGCAGCATAGCGAGAAACGGGCCAATACCAGTACCTGTCGCTAGCAGCCATAGCTGTTCGGCATCAGGTACCTGAGACAGTACTAAAAAGCCGGCCGCACGAGTTGCGACTAACAGACCGTCACCCACTTTTAGCTGCTGCAAGCGGGGCGAGAGTGGGCCATCATCAACACGGTTAAAGTAAAACTCATAGTCATCGTCAGCGGGACTATTGACCAATGAATAGGGCCGAGCCAGTGGTTTACCATCACTCTCTGGCAGCGCCACACTAACAAATTGACCCGCCTCATAGGCAGGTAATTGCGCTTTAATTCGTAATGAACAAAGTCGCTCATTCCACTGTTTATTGCCTATTACGGTTGCATTTTGCCATTGCATTGACCCAACTCCCCTAAAATTCACTACAACTATAGACATTATTTTGGGTGATAATCAATTGTCGCCATTTATTCGCGTCAGTCCGCGTTATCCGCGCCGTGCATTAATGAAAGGGGTAGAGGGGTATGTCGATGTCAGCTTTGATGTCACTACGTTTGGCGGCACTGTAAATATTAGTATTCTCGCCCAGAGCCTGCCGGTACCTTCGACAAGGCGGCCTTAAAACGTTGCGCAAGTGAAAGTACAAGCCGGAACTGATCGATGGCGAGCGACAAGCCGTTGTTAATTTATGTGAACGTATTCGTTTTCGTCTGAAAAATGAACGCTGGTAAAAAGATATATGCTGGAGTGAGCTCGTTCCTGATATTCGTGCGCAGAGCGCAACTTATTAGCACTAGGCGAATACTGTGCTAATCCTGCGTAAGTAAAAAATCCTCAGCAGATTACTTAATGGTTTTGAGCATTAATTATTTTTGGTCATTGTTGTCGTTGTGTATGAGTGTTAATGGCGACGAGTGGAGCATGCTTATAGCAAGACGTTTCTACTGCTCATAGGCGTTCATTATTTGTAGCGCTATAGTATTCACACTAGTGTAGCGGACCGTTTATAAGAATTAATAGCGAGTTTTAATATTGCTTTACCAGTAGAAAATTTATCTGAACCACACATCCCAGTGTTAGCAGTGTAAAGACCACTAAAGGTTTCAACGAGGCCTATAACTGTTTGCCAAAGGCAAAGTATGAATTTTTGTAGACAGTGTGTTGACTGTCTCGTTGATAGTTAGAGATGTTAATATAGCGGCCTATTTAGACATTAAACGATGCATTCATGAATAGTCATATTGATAAACCTTTACTGAGTCTTGTTTGCAACAGTATTGATAAAACTGCTCTCGGTATTGAGTTAAGTCAAAAGTTACAGCTGCCGCTGCTTGAGGATGCTAATCCTAAGTTTATCGAGTCGAGTGAATTTGTTTTATTGCTTGACGGTAAAGGTTTAGCTCTGCAGCAGACTGGCCGCAAGGCCCCTGGAGAAATTAGAGTCGACTTTATTTCGGGTTCAGTCGACCACCGCCGCAAGCAAGGTGGCGGCAAGGGGCAGATGATCGCTAAGGCCTGTGGTTTGAAAGCGGGGGCCCTACCAAAAATTTTGGATATGACCGCCGGGCTTGGCAAAGATGCCTTTGTGTTGGCGTCTCTGGGCTGTGAGATGTTGCTGAACGAGCGCTCGCCTATTGTCCATGCCTTACTCAGTGATGGCTTGGCGCGTGCAGCTGACTCTGTTCGCTGGGATGACGTCGAGCTGGCAGAAATTCTTGCACGAATGACTTTGCTGGGAAATTCCGATAGTCGCCAGCTTTGTTTGACCAGAGAGCAACTGCCCGAAGGCAAGGTGGATGTGGTCTATCTCGACCCCATGTTCCCTGGCCGCGATAAAAGTGCTGATGTAAAAAAAGAGATGCGCGCCTTTCACGCCATCGTGGGCGCCGACCTCGATGCTGCTGATTTGCTGCCGCAGGCATTGCGGTTAGCCGAGTATCGAGTGGTGGTCAAGCGGCCGCGCAAGGCGCCGTTTTTAAACGAGCTGGCTCCAAACTTTCAGTTACTGGGCAAAAGTAGCCGCTATGATATTTACACGCTAAAAAAAATGAGCTGAGTTTAAAGCAATGTTAAATTAAACAGTGTTTTAACTCTTTAGAAGTAACCGATTAGACAATTTCTAGCGCCGATATTTTTAGTGGCGTTAGCCTATGCTTAGCCGTCAACAAACATTCTAATGTCCCACTGTCGCACTATATTCTCAACAGACAGGGGGCTAACTGTATAGCGATTAAAAATCTACTGACTGCCCCGTAATCGGTATTCTTGTGCTAATTATGCTGAACACTTGTGTGGTTGTTTCAAGGCGCTTCTTATATTCACATTAAGGTCTTGGTATAGCATGGTGCTAGAGTCATAGGTTCTTACCAAGCGGATGCACAGTTCTGTAGGTCAGGTCCTTGCGGTAGTGTCAGTGACGTATCACTGCTGGGTTTGTGCGTCTTGATCTGGATCAGTAAGAATTGTTCCGTTAAGCGCTGAGCAATTGCCGCTTTGATGCGATTGCGTCGGTTGCGCCGGAGATTGCGAGGCGATTTCATTGCAAGGATTCCTGTTCTAGCAATTGCAGGCACTCTTGCCATAGCAGTGCGCAGGCCGCAGAAACCAGCAATATGCCGCACAGTATAATAGCTTGGTCGCTAAACAGCAGAGGCTGGCGATTAAACATGAGTGCAGGAGCCATTAGCACTCCAATACCGAGACAAGAACAGCGAGCCAGATGTGACATATCAATCCCCATAACACTTAATGAGAATGATATACATTATCATTTGATGCAGCTGTGAGTCAATTGAAATTTGTTAGCAGACACAAAAAAGCCCCCGTTCGATTGCTCAAACGGGGGCTTTTGGCGTTAAGGCTCTAACGCAATAAGTCCTGCTATTTAGCTTTAAGCGTCTTGCTGTACAGGGCTATTTTTTTTTGACCAGCTCTTAATCTTGTGGCCTTTGACAGCGTAGAACAAGATGAAGGCATAGGCAGGAATAGTTACGACAAAGGCCATCTGACCCGCGTTAACATCGCTTCCATCGGCAAAGTGACCATACAGTAGCGGCAATACTGCGCCACCAGAGATGCCCATAATTAACAGTGCGGCACCTTTACTACTGTATTTGCCCAAGCCTTCCAGCGCTAGAGGCCAGATAGCAGGCCATACCATGGCGTTGGCGAAGCCGAGCAGAGCAACGAAGAACACCGCGTTAGGAATTTCCGGCAGACCGAACATTGCCAAAGTGGACGCAGAGATCGAGGTGCTGGTAGTGGAGCCATACATTACGAAAAATGTGAAAGCAATACCCATGACCGCAGAGAACAGCAGTGCAGTTTGCTGGCTGATCAAGCGTGGAATAGCGAAGGTACCGTAGAGGTAACCGAACACCATGAATATCATGGTGTAAGAGGTCAACATACTGGCAACAGCGGTATCGAGACCAACCTGGCTGCCCAGCAGGCCAATGGCGTCGCCGGCGATAACTTCTACACCAACGTAGAAGAACAAGGCAATCGCGCCTAGGATCAGTTGTGGGTACTGGAACACGCCCGCCAAAGTGACTTCGCTGTCGTCCTGACCTTCTGTCAATTCGTCTTCGATATCAGGGATAGGCGCGAACAGCATTGCAACGGCTAAGACCGCCAGCACAATAGCCATACCGATGTAAGGTGTCACTAACTGGCCGGCCAATTCATTCAGCTTGGCATCTTTAGCAACATCAGAGAGCAAAGCAATTTCAGATTCAGATGCACCGGTAATGCCTGACAGAACCAAAATACTGAAAACAATCGGGGCAACAACACCGGCGGCTTTGTTGAGCAAGCCCATGATGCAGATACGCACAGCAGCAGATTCACTCGGTCCAAGTTTAACCACATACGGGTTAACGGCGGTTTGAAGCAAGGTCAGACCTGTACCTACCACAAATTGTCCCAGCAGGAATACGCCGAAGTTGCGGCTGTAAGCGGCCGGAATAAAGATCAGTGCGCCAGCGGCGATGACCAGCAGGCCCAGGGCCATACCTTTTTTATAGCCAATACGCTCAAGCACAGACGCCGATGGCAATGCCATAACGGTGTAAGCGGCATAAAAAGAAGATGCTACTAGCATCGCCTGAAAGGCAGTTAGGTCACAAATCATCTTCAGAAAAGGAATCAGTGCACCGTTGAGCCAGGTGACGAAACCGAAAACAAAGAATAGCGCAGCGATGATCGCCATCGGCACTATGTAGCTAGTTTGGGGTTTATTATTACTCATACGCCCAGATTCCTATTTAAGTTGTTTGCAGTAGGTTGTTTATAATTTTTAGTGTTTAAGAAATTCAACGCGATATTAATATGGGCATGGCCGAAAAACAACCAAAACCACCTAGGGTTTGGTTATAAGGTCTAGCCGCGGGCTAAATGAAAAAGAGTCTGTAGCGTCTGCTCGAGCATTACCTTTAATCGCCAATGTAAAGGGTTATTGACAGCTAGATCGTTTTTTATCCAATAAATGATCGGGTAACCCAGTAGCGCGGT
The DNA here is from genome assembly GCA_913050115.1 of uncultured Cellvibrionales bacterium. Classification (GTDB taxonomy): domain Bacteria; phylum Pseudomonadota; class Gammaproteobacteria; order Pseudomonadales; family Cellvibrionaceae; genus UBA1124. Next base: position 14,720 of record CAJWZU010000028.1, on the reverse strand, counting down.
TTTTCTGAGGGGCAATTTGACTGAAACGTTAGGCTTTTACTCGCAAAAAGGCTTGATAACACGGTTTAAGACAGCACTGTATCTAGCATGGCAGCTAAACACCTCACTTGACTCGTTTAAGACGGGGCAAAAAAACGGAGCGTCAATTTTTATTAAGAGTTAATTGGCTAGCCAAATTCATCCCGCTTGTGAGGCTTGCCGTCGGTACCGAGCACTTCGTCCTCGGCCATGTCAGCAATCTTGCCCATTTTGTAACCCTTCAGGGCATAGAAGAGAATGTAGATATAACACAGAGCGCACAGTCCGAAGCTGATTTGGAAGCCCTGATAATCGGCGATCCAGCCGATGGCAAGGGGGATAACGGCGCCGCCAAACACGCCCATCACCATAATGCCCGAGGCCTGCGAGGTGTATTTGCCGAGTTTGGCGATGCCGAGCGAAAAAATTGACGGCCACATAACCGAGTGGCAGAGACCACAGAGTACTAAACACAAAGCGGCTAATGGAATGGTGACATCGATAAAGCCAATACTGAATGGATCGTGAGTCATAGCAATAACCGGCACATGGATCCAGCTATTTAACAACGGTGGTAGATAGCTTAATCCTAGTAGCACTAAAGCGGCGACACTCACATAGCGAAGCATTACTTGAGCGCTGACTTTAATGCCGAGGTAAGAGCCGATAAAGCGACCAATCATAGCGCTGCCCCAGTAATAGGCTAAAAGATAGGCCGCCGACTGGTGGCTGAGTGCCCCCATGGACTCCTCCTCTAAGTATAGAATCAGCCCTGCGCCAATAGAGACTTCAACACCGACATAAAAGAAAATAGCCAAGGCACCCAGCTTCATATGGAGATAGTTAAATGCTGAACCTATTAGCTCGTGGTTCGCCTCTTCGGTATTGGCCGGCTCTTCATGGCTCATTTTTGGCAGTTTGATATACACCAGTGCTAAGGCGATTAAAAAGGTTACAACGCAGAGCCCTAGGTAGGGCAACACTACTGAATCGGCTTTTTTCAGTTGGTAGGCCTTCCATGCACTGTTGGCTTGAGTCTCTATGGGCTTAAAATCAGAATTGTTGAGAGTGCCAACGACATCGGGTCTGATGACGACGAGCATTGAACTGGCGGCCTCATCACTGAGTTCATCAATGTCTTTTATTGATGTGCCGACTGACATTGCCGGGCTGGGTATAGATTGCAATACTATTTTATAGTTAAAAATATTTTGAACTGCGGTAAGGGCGGTATTACTGGCGATAGGCTCGACGCTTTGTTCAATCGAGTAGGCCTGCTTAACGGTCATAATATCGCGGGGGTCGGGTAAGTCCGGCGCTGCCACGTGTTGCAAAATAAAAGCGCCACCAATTATCGGACCTATAAAGGTAGCGGCAGAGTTCATGGCGCCACCAAGGTTTAGGCGCGCGGCACCGGTCTTTTCTGGCCCTAAGGCAATAATGTAGGGGTTGATGCACACTTGTAAAATGGCCAAACCCGAGGCGGTAATAAAGAGCGCGATTAAGAATAAGCCATAGACAACCGAGTGGGCGGCGGGAATAAAAGTTGCGAGCCCAAGAGCGACGGTGACCAGCGCCAGAATTATGCCTTTTTTGTAGCCTATTTTTCTTACTAGGGCGCCGGCTGGGTAGGACCAAATGAGGTATGCGCCGAAAAACACAAATATAATCAACATGGCATCGCGATTGGACAGCTCGAACAGACCTTTAAGGCGCGGCAGCAGCACATCGTTAAGTACGGTGATAAAACCGATCATAAAGAACAGTGTTACCAGTAATATCAAAGCAACTGTGTATTTTTTTGTGTCGCCTGAGGTGGCGTTAGCACTAGGGCTAGTGGCAGCACTGGGTGAGCTTATTGCCATATCATTTCCTTCTCGCGTTATAACTAAAGATAAAAGTAAGCGTATCTGCCAGTAATAGGCGCAGAGACACTTGTTTAAATTTGAGTATAGATACTGGTGGCGAGGCTGGTATTGAATTAAAGTTAATGTATTACATTCTTAGCAATAGTCGATAGCAAAGTTTTTGCGCTTTCTGAAGTGCTTTTATAGAGCCCGACAGCGGAATCTTTCGAACCGGCGCCCCTTTAAGGTAGTCATCAGTGCGTAAGCTGAGTGTTTGAAAGAGGTGGGCTTGGGTATGAAACTCTGTTGGTAAATCAATCCAAATAATATGACTGCCTTCGGTAAATATATAATCGGTACTAAAACTGCGCGATTCGAGATTGTCAAATTGGGTGGTAACTTGGCCAACTTTCTTAGCGCTAAAGGGCGTCGGGCTGGACAGTTTTGCCGCAATAAATGATTTGCCATCTTCACAGTATTTTTTCGGCGTAAAAAGCGTTGACAGCGACATGTACTCGGCGCCTTCGGCGCTATTGGCCGAGTAGTATTCTTTCTCTGTATCCTTAAGATGGCGCAATACTTGCCACTTTCCGGGGCCCTGCGACCAGGCGATCTCACTACTGGCGACCGGCACTTTGTCAGATTTTTGGGTAGAGTCACTTTGACTTTGATCGATAAAAAGCGATCTGTTAGTTTCTTTTGCGGAGTCATCGGCGGCATTGACGAATACGGCGACCAAAAATGTAGTAACAAATAAAGCCATATGGCGAGTCATGAGCATTACAGGGCCGTCCTGTTGTTAAGAAATATTTTTTATAGTGTATCAGCTCATCTTCGGGCCGAGGAGGTCTAGCAGAGCGGATAACTTTACGATGGCTTGGTTTAGGCATTACCTCAAACCGTTTTTTTGTATCTATGGCCGGCTTCGCCAGATAATCGGCTAGGGCGGCAATGCCAGCACCTTAAGTGGCCGCCTGATGAGTAACATAAAAATTAACGACCGTTATTTGTGCACATTGCAACCCTAGACGGACTCCGTAGTTTTGTCTGTCTCGCCGATACCCGCTTTAATTACATTGTGAAAACTGCTCCGCACCCAAATAAAGGGGGTTTAATTTTGATTGTGCTCAAGGACCGTATTAATCATGTCGGTTTTCTTAAATGGAGTCAGAAATTAAAGACAGCGATGTGACTGTACAGTGCTCAGGTGATGATGGATTCAGTTGTAACCAAATCAATCCCGGTGATACCGGTAATCGCGTGTTGCCCGAGTAATAAAATGAGCCGGTAGGGTATAAAAACAATCTGCCTGGGGCGTACAAAACTAATTGTAGTTACGATGATATTCAAGATCAGTAGCAAACCTTGGTTTGTGTGATTGACCTGACCGCTGGCTACTCGCTATTGATCACAACTGAGTCGCCTATTTATTACAGGCGCAGATACTGCCAATAGCGAGGATGTGTCGCAAGGCCGTTTATTCGTAGTCAAGGGTTTCATTTTAAAGTGTCTGAAACATTACCGCTAACTGTTATCAAAATAATCTCAGCTACAATTTTTTAACCAAAGACCATACTATTTAGCCCATAAAGCTAACAGTTGCCGATTGTCATAAAGCTTAAGCCGTAATTGACACCTCGGGCTCCTTCAAAAAACCGTGTTAAAGGTGATTCTGCAGCGACTGTTACAGCACAAATCAGCGTCTCTAAAAATTGTGACTTAGCACAGTAAAACCCATAAAAATTTTAGCAATAGCTATTGTTCTCAATCAACGCTAATTTTTAACGGTATGCATTTACGCGACTGTATTTTTCTGACGGCAAGTTGTGAACAGTAAGAAATTGAATGAGTCGTTAGCGAAGACGATCACTTGTTAGGGTTCACTATCGCTTGTGAGCTTTATTGCATAAAAAATATCGAATATAAACATTACAGTAATGTTTATATCACTGCTGATTGAGCAGTCTAATAAGGTCCATATTACTATTTAGTCGTCGGTAAAACTTTTTTAGTGGCATAAATGTGAAAAATAAATTTGCATAGTGCTTTTTCTAATGTCATATTTAAAGTATCAAAGAAAAAGGACAATTGAGTGGATATTAGTAAACTTAATCCTACTATTTGCCGGCGTATGTTAACGCTTCATCTTATCGATTCTCTGGAAAAACCCGATACACCTGCTTTAGAAGCCGAAACCGGTTGGCCGCGCCGCACTTTACAAGACATTATCGCTAAGGGTTTACCGGGGCATGGCTGTGAGGTGGATTTTGTGCAGCAAGGAGTGCGCAATAATGACGGTTACCACCGCGTGCTCGATTGGGGGTCTTTTGATAAAAATTGGGTGGTACGACACCTCAAAGACATACAGCAGCTATTAAATGTTCCATAGCAAATAAGATCTAACAGTTGCTTTTTTTGAGTCAATAAAAATATCACTTAACTTAACCAAAGGAGGAAAAGTAAAAGCGCGTGCAGTGCTTCATATAACATATGTAGTTAATACCTGAGCTTTAGACCAGATCTTAATGTAATTTCCAGTAACAATTAGGGGAATACTATGGCTAAGAAATCTCACGCAAAACGCAATCCTCATCGCAATAGCCACAATAATCATGCTCAGAGTCACAGCTCTAGCGACGATCGCAATCACGGTCGCTCGCGTAAAAAAGTGCGGGCTGATAGTAACGTGATCGAATTAGACCCATCAGGTAACTTGCAAACCAGTTATTCACCTCCGCGTGTTATGACACCCTTGGTCGCTAAAAATCCAGCGCAGCAGCAATATATTGGCGCCATTGAAAAATACGATCTCACCTTTGGTATTGGTCCTGCTGGTACCGGCAAGAGTTATTGTGCGGGAGCACTGGCGGCCGCAGCACTGGAGAGCGGTCGTATCGAACGGATTATTTTGACTCGGCCGGCGGTAGAAGCGGGAGAGAATCTTGGCTTTTTACCCGGTGCTGTCGACGATAAATTTGCCGTTTATATCGATGCATTTCGCGATATTCTCAATCAACGTCTGGGTGCTGGCACCGTTAACTACGCTCTAAAACATGGTCGTATAGTGGCGGCGCCGCTGGCCTATATGCGCGGTAAAACCTTCGATAGCAATACTTTTGTAATTTTAGACGAGGCGCAAAACACCACCCCAGCGCAGATGAAAATGTTCCTTACGCGCATCGGTGAAAACTGCAAAGTGGTGATTAACGGCGATGTTGCTCAGAGCGATATCCGCGGTGCCAATGGTTTGGCCGATGCTACACAGCGCTTGGGTAAGTTAGCTAATATCCATGTGCATGAATTTGTTCGCGCCGATATTGTACGCAGCGGTTTAGTGCGAGAAATAATTGATTGCTATGAAAGTTGATGGTTGTAATTCTAACTGCAGTTTATTTAAAATAAACTGCATGCTGTCAATTCATTGGCGTTAATTATCGAGAAGTGAGGGCAAGACACCATTAATATTATTAAGGCTGTCGTGCCCTTTTTTAGTGCTGCGATAATTGTCTAATACTCGTCAATAAGTGACAAGATTTTCATTGTTTTTTGGCGGTATACAGCTCCATCACCAGCGGCTCAAAAAGTTGCACCGGTGGTTCTAACTCTTTTTTACGTAGTACATTAAGTATCTCTTGTGCTTGCTCGGCTGACTTAAATTTACCCAAGTAGACAAATTGCTGCCTAGGGCCAAAGGTTTCACTGTGCATGACGGGCAACGAAAGATGCTGCGATAAGGACTCTTTTTGGCTGGGTGCAGCTTGCAGCTGCAGGGTAAAAAAGGTATCGGCGAAGACGGCTTGAGTCAAAAATAACAGGGTAATAGACACTGAGGAAAGAATGATCTTCATGAACGGAGCTGCTCTCGAGTTAGGTGATTCTGCTAACATAATAGCAGCACTGATAAGAAAAAAAGAATCGGTTTATGCGCGGCTAACACAGAGATGTTGGCCTTTTATGTTGGACACTTTAATGGCAAGGCGTTAATCGAAGCTGATTCAGAGTGATACTCTATGATGAAAGGTGGTCCCAAGCGGCCGCTTTTTGCAGGCTCTGTTTGATGTTGGAGTAATGCCATGCACACCTATATCAATAAAGTTCAGCCCGTTAATGTCAGTGTTGCAGTAAAAATCGCCGCTTAAGTGATCGTCAATTGAGTTGCGGAATTGCAAATTGTTGTCTAATTCGCTAATTTCAATGCTGTAGCCTTTTCGACGGTTAATACCGGTCTGGGCTGTGCTGTCTGGGCCGATGTAAAGGCTGGAGTTTGGTAATCGGCAGCCACAGCCGCATTAGCGGCTACCTTAGGTGTGAGGGTTGTATGGTCGCTGGCCGGTCGTGCTCGCAGCGTTTCGGGGGCGAGCTTGAGACGTTTCTGTCGAGCCATAGAGAGCGGTTCAATTTGGTCGCTTCGATTGCGAAATAGCTCGACTACTAGCGGGTTAAAATTACCAATTTGTGGCTCTATTTTGCGCTGAATGAGCACCAGCTGCTCGGTCGCTTTTCGCTCGCTGGAAAAGCTCCCTAAAAAAACAAAGTGTTCTTGTTGGGAAAGAGTGGCACTGTGAATTTTCTGCAGTTGGGTTAAACGCTGCAATGACCCTTCCTGCTGTGGCGACACATTAAACTGCAGTGTGTAGAATTCCTCTGAATAACTCGCATTAGAGCCCAGCAAAAAGAGTGCGCTGATAAAAACAATACGGGTTAATAATGCCATGTTGAACCTAATTTAGCGGGGTGTATTAGGTTCAATATCTTAGTGGGTTTGTAATGGCGGCAATTGCATCTAGGTCTCAAAAATCGTATTTTTTATTGTGTTTGCCATTGAATAGGCTAATAGTCCAGCTCAACTACTAATAAAGGTTATATAAACACTGCTTAACCAAACTAGTGGTGAAGGCGATGCTCATAATGCTTTGGACGCTAGCACTTAATGGCGTACATTAAAGTTATCTTGGCATTGTTTAATGAGATTATGACGTAGGGTCTCATATTGGTGGGGTAGGTTATCGCCATGGTCAATACAACCGCAAACCCAGTTGCACTGCTCGGCGTCAATGCTGTTTTGCCATAATAGCGTCTGTACTTTTGACCCCGCAGATTGCTCATGGCTGGCAAAAGTATTGTTAATGACGCTTAGTAACTCTGCTTCCGATAAAATTCTACGCTGCATGCTTCTCACCGCTGTGTCGTCTGCTGACCTCTTTATGTTAGTTGAACTCGACCCTTTTCGCTGTGTCACACATAAAAATACTCGCCAGAACTAACAATACAGTCAGTTATTTGCCAATAATGGGCTGGGTTTGCTGATCATGAGGGCGCCATGCTCGGGTCAATTGTTATCCATTTGATTTATTTTTCCTAGTGCATTAGTAATTTGCGGTAAATACTCAGACTGATTTTAGCCAGCCAGCGGGGTAAAGTGATTGAGGTCATTCTCTAGTGGCGACCACTTAACCATAGTGATCGGGTTCGGCAGGCCAAGTGGTGGGCTCAGTCAGAGCCTAAACCGAGTGACTGCAGTTGGTCTTTTCGTGCCGTTAATATTTACAAAGCGTTACTTGGTCCACCAATTGTCGAAATAATACGCAAACTAAATGCACAGCTTTTTGACGTTTTATGCCATTATTGACTTCAATGACGTAAATGTTAACAATTTGCACACTGGATAAGAGGTAATCTTACCATTCAAGATTTAGTGTGACTGTTGGGCAGGACGCCATTGGTAATGGTCTATAACAATAACAAGAGCGATACCCCATGACGTGTCCAAAATCCCCCACCAATATGCTGATCAACTGTATTGGATTATTTATTTCACTGGCCTCTATCTGGTGGCTGCGCGAATATGGCCAGCACTACTCGGCGGCTACCGGCGGTATAATCATTACTTGTCTGGCATTGGCGGTACCGATCATTGTGCTGGAGTGGATATTCCTCAAGCCTTACCGCAATAAGTCAGCAGGGCTCGATTTTAGTGCTGCTAAGAGTAAGCGTTCCGGCAACCTCAAACGCACGGCCATTAAACTACTGGGGCTTTACGCCAGTTTCGGTTTTGTGGCTTTTATCTACTGGATTTTTCCAGAGTATCGCGGCGGCTACTATGAGGGGTTTTTCTCGATACTAAGAACCATACTCATCGGTTTGATGTTGGTTGCTATTCCATATTTTTATTTTATCGACCGAGCTATGACGGAGCCCAAAGACGGCTATTGGCATATGGGTATGTTGGTGCTGGGGCAGTGGAGCGAGATTAGCTGGGCCAAAATAGGCCAGTTACTGCTGGGCTGGACAGTAAAACTGTTCTTCTTGCCGCTGATGTTTAGATACTCTGGCAACAACCTTAATAGCCTTATTAATGTCAATTTCTCGAATGTATTTAACCTGAGTGGCGATCTCAGTGGACGTATGTCACTCAATCTTTATAGTTTTTTCAATAACTTCCTGTTCTACATCGACCTATTGTTTGTCACTGTCGGGTATTGCTTTACTGTGCGCTTATTCGATTCGCACATTCGCTCTACCGAGCCGACCTTCCTTGGCTGGGTAGTCGCTGTTATGTGTTACCAACCATTTTGGGGCGCGGTGTTTGGTAGCCTTTACATCAGCTATAACAGCGGCCGTGACTGGAGCAACTTGTTTTGGGATATGCCCTGGGTGCACTTCTCTTACGGCGCCGTCATTCTGTCGCTGGTGGTGATCTATGTTTGGGCCAGCATGGCCTTTGGCATTCGCTTCTCCAACCTTACCCATCGAGGTATTCTTACTAACGGCGCTTATCGCTACACTAAGCATCCGGCCTATATCAGTAAGAATTTGTCTTGGTGGTTGATCTTTATGCCGTTTTTAATGGCGCCCGAATTTGATGACAAGCTGCGTTTGAGTTTGCTGTTGATTCTGCAAAATGTCATTTACTTTTTCCGTTCGCGCACTGAAGAGAGGCACTTGTCGATGGATGCCGATTATATTGCCTACTCGGCCTATATCGAAAAGCATGGTATGTTCGCTTGGGTGGGGCGCTGGTTGCCGGTACTAAAGTTCAAGCCGGGTCAGCTATTTAATGTTGAATCTAGGCCTGCCAGAACTACTGCCGTAGGCGGTGATACTGGGCGAAGTGTCGAGTCGGTCTACGACAAAGTTTAAAGATTTTTTAATATTGATAAGTCTGATATGAGTTAAAAAATGAGGTCAAGTCTTCAAGTTATGATGTCGATAAATTGAATGAAGATTGTCTCTAATTTAGCTATAAAAAAACCGCGCTTAACAGCGCGGTTTTTTTATAGCAGCTGTTTTTGCGGCGAGACTATTTTAACGTGGGCTAGCGCTAGCGCCGACCCATCTTTGTACAGGGATCTACTGCCCGTTATCGGGAAATAAAAGGCCGTTAGTGACAACACCAGTGCCCAATCCCTCAGCTTTACTCGCTCGCTTAGCACTGTACTGGCCTGACTGTCTGTGAGCCCTAATCAGATGAGCGCGAACGGGGCATACGCAAATTCGCTGAGTTGACACTTCAGCTGCAGCAATAATGGGTTACAGAGCATATAATGCGGGCCATTATTGATTTTGAGTCTGTTATGTTGCTAGAAGATATCGATCAGAAAACTTATACCAAGCGCCTGCGACTGTTGATGCTAATGGTGGTGGTCGCCCTCTGTATTATTTCTATTCCCTTTTCGGCGCTGTTAATTGTGCTAATTGGCAGCGCCGATGGCGGCAATGTCATCCTCAATGCTATAGGTGTGGCGGTGGCGGCAGTGATCGTGGTCGCAGTTCTTAAACGCACCAGCAGCCACCCGTGGATGCATGAAGTGGTTTATGTCTGGCGTTTAAAGCAGCAACTCAACCGCATCACCCGCAAGTTCAAAGCCGTCACTGAGGCGGCACAGAGGGGTGAACGTGATGCTATTATCGCTCTGAATTTCAGTTATCGGGGTTCTGAGCAGCTCTACATCCTAGATAACAACATCATTACTCTGGATGACCTGCGCCTCAAGATTGCAGCGCTGGATGCTCAGATAGCCGAACTGGAGCTGGATGTTGCCCTCGATGACTACCGCGAAGAATTGCTCAAACAGTATTAACCGAATACGCAACATATAGAGATTGACATCATGACCGAAGAACACATAAATATTAGCAAAGACACCGTAGTGACCTTTCACTACACTCTTAAAGACGCGGCCGGCACCGAGCTTGAAAACTCCAAGGGTAGCACCGCCTCCAAAAGTATTACCGGCGGTGAACCGGTACTGTATTTGCACGGCTATAACGGCATGATGGCCGGTATTGAAGCTGGCTTAGAGGGTAAGACTACCGGCGATACCGCCTCGGTAACGTTGTCTCCCGACGATGCCTATGGCCGTTACGATGAAAAATCCAAGGGTCGTGTACCGCTGAAAAACGTTAAACTGCCGGGCCAAAAAGCCATTAAAGGCAAGCTTAAACCCGGCACCATTGTAGAAGTACAAACCCAACAAGGCCCGCGCGAAGCGACTGTAATCAAGCAGGGTTTGAAATCGGTCGATATTGACACCAACCACCCCTATGTTGACATGACATTGACCTTTGACATGGATGTGGTTGCCGTGCGCGCTGCTACCGACGACGAGACACAGCATGGCCATGCCCATGCCGCCGGCGGTTGCGGCCATTAAGACGCTTTGCCAGCTGCAGTTTGGCGGCGTTGTGAAAGTTTGAAATAGGCCGACTCTTTCTGCACTTTCATGTCTTGCCACACTATATTTGGCGGTGCGTCTTAGGGTCGGTAATGGGGCGATAAACTTCATTTCAGCATACGCATTGAACGCTGCTATGATATGGCCCAAATTTTTATCACATCACACACTATTGAAGCCCGATTATGGAAACTCTGACTCTTAAGCCTCTTAAATCTGTTACCGGTGACGTGACTCTGCCCGGCTCCAAAAGTTTGTCTAATCGCATCTTGTTACTGGCCGCACTGGCCGAAGGCGAGACCAAGATTACCAACCTGCTCGACAGCGATGATATTCGCCATATGCTCAATGCCTTTACCAGCATTGGTGTTGAATATACCTTAAGCGCCGATAAGACCGAGTGTGTAGTAAAGGGTAAAGCTGGTCCATTGAACCTGCCACAAGGTAAGGACGGCGCTGTAGAGTTGTTTTTAGGTAATGCCGGTACCGCCATGCGTCCGCTATGTGCAGCGCTGTGCTTGGGGCAGGGCGATTTTACCTTAACCGGTGAAGCGCGTATGTTCGAGCGCCCCATTGGCGATTTAGTTGACTGCCTGCGCTCAGCGGGTGCCGCCATTGAATATCTGGGCGATGCCGATTATCCGCCACTAAAAATTACCGGTACTGGCCTCAAGGGCGGCTCGGTGGCTATCCGCGGTAATATTTCCAGCCAGTTTCTGACGGCCATGCTGATGGCCGCGCCTTTGTGCGAGTCCGATTTGGAGATCGTGATAGATGGCGAGCTAGTTTCAAAACCCTACATCACCATTACTCTCGATGTGATGAAGAAGTTTGGCGTCGAGGTTGAAAATCACAACTACCAGCGTTTTGTCATTAAGGCTGGGCAGCAGTACGTGTCGCCCAAAGCGATTATGGTCGAGGGCGATGCGTCTTCAGCCTCTTACTTTTTGGCCGCCGCTGCGATAGCCGGCGGCACTGTGCGCGTGCATGGCACCGGTACTGCTAGTGTGCAGGGCGACGCCAAGTTTGCCGATGTGCTCGAGCAGATGGGCGCTAAGGTTACTTGGGGCGATACCTGGATTGAAGTGACTAAGGGCGAGCTGAACGCGGTCGATGTCGATCTCAACCATATCCCCGATGCTGCCATGACTATTGCTACCGCGGCGCTATTTGCCAAGGGCACCACCACTATTCGCAATATCTATAATTGGCGCGTGAAAGAAACCGATCGCCTGGCGGCTATGTCGGCCGAGCTGCGTAAAGTCGGCGCTACGGTTGAGGAGGGCGAAGATTATATCGTTGTCACTCCGCCCGCCGAGGTGCAGTCGGCGGCTATCGATACTTACGATGACCATCGCATGGCCATGTGCTTCTCACTGGCGGCCTTTGGCAATAGCGCGATTACCATCAATGATCCGAAATGTACCTCAAAGACCTTTCCCAATTACTTCGAGTTGTTTAAGGGTGTCACTGTCGAGCAGTAGTATCACAAATATTCTCGTTTATTGAGTAACTTCTAAAAAGCGTTACAGGCTTTCACCTGTGGCGCTTTTTTATGGCCAAGAAGAAAATAGCCAAGATGCCGTTAGTCAATGGCATTAAACCCAATGACTTCGTGATTAAACGCTAAGTTGAGCTTAATTAATTCATGCTTGTGTATCGAATGGGGTCAAAGCCCGACACCAAAGCGCCGCACATAAAATGAGCGTGACGGGGTTTTACTCTCGATCGCCAAGGCGATAAGCATCCACAATTCCGATAACCCAAGCGATAATAATCACCCAAGTGGCAATACTGGCGGTCTGAGATTGAGCGATACTGGTGTGCTGATTAATGGCCGTTATGATTTGTACTGGGTCTAAAGGTATTTCACCATTTTCAATTTTTGCGCTAATAGTCAATGCGGTGTCGAACGCCTGCGCAATGAGTACATAGGCGCCCACTCCGGCCGCCGTCGCCAATGCGGCAGCGGCGGGGTACTTCTTCAGTAACAGGTGTCCGGCACCAGGAAAAACCAAAGCGGACAGCAGTGCGGCTTTTATCGAATGTTTCATTGTGTGTTCCATTGTCGTGTAAGCGCCTATAATTGGCCGCTATTCATATCGCTAAGAGTATAAACCGTGAACGCATCTAATCCACTGCTTGCCTGTATCGAAGTTGAACCTACACAGCCGGCCACAGCCGCCGTTATTTGGCTGCATGGCCTCGGTGCCTCGGGCCACGACTTTGCCGGCATAGTGCCTGAGTTGCATCTGCCTGAGTCTATGGCAGTGCGTTTTATTATGCCTCATGCGCCGCAAATCCCGGTCACCATTAATAATGGTTATGTGATGCCTGCCTGGTACGACATTATCTCCATGACCTTAGAGCGCGAATTGGATGAGGCGCAGCTGCTAGCATCCAGTGATGCAGTGGTGCAACTTATCGAGCGTGAACTTGAGCGCGGTGTGCCCAGCGACAAGATAGTGCTGGCCGGTTTCTCTCAGGGTGGGGCGGTGGTTTACCAAACGGCGCTTAGCTTTGATAAACCATTGGCCGGTTTGATGGCGCTATCCACCTATTTTGCCACCGCCGACTCGATAGCCTTCAGTGCCGCCAACCACTCGTTGCCAGTACTAATTCACCATGGCAACCGAGACGGCGTAGTGCCTGAATTGCTCGGCCGTCGCGCCTGCGATGTTTTAACTGACAAAGGCTATGCCCCGGAATATAAAAGCTATCCGATGGAACACAGTGTCTGCCCCGCGCAGATCAACGATATTTCGACTTGGCTGCAGAAGGTATTGGCTTAGTTTAATTAACAGCCGCTAGTGGCTTTGAGTGCAGGCTATTGTTTATATAAGCGGCTTAAACAAGCTTGCCAAAGTGAGTCACAAGCAACCTTGGGCTGAGCCGAGTTCGTTGCCAGAACCTACTCAGCTTAAAATAGCATTTCAATTATTACAGAACCGACAGCCATGACTGATCAAACCGGAATACTCGAACCCGAGCTAAGCGAAGCACTTAAAGCCGAGTTACAGCCACTGCTAGAACAGGGGCAGACTATCGAGGCGGTAAAGCTCTGCCGCGAACGTTTAGACTGTGATCTGGTGCAGGCCAAAGCGTTAGTGGATGGGCTAACGCCAGAGCCTAGTCAGCCTGAAGAAAGTGAGGCTGGATTAATATCGCCTTTGGGGGTTGGAATATTACTATTAATATTAGGAGTGTATTACTTTATTCGATGAGATTTTTACGCTGAGAAATATCAGAAACCAATTCGTGTTATATTCCCCTTTGCCGACAATATGCAATTAAATAATAAAAACAGGCAAACAACGTAAGTATCATATTTTGTAAGACGCTCTGGCGTACTTGTTGTTACCTGATGCCGTTTATATTTTGGTTGGCTTAACAATATCTGTTCGTTAAGGTGCTAGCATGAAAGTTTCTGTTGCAATTCCCTGTTATAAGGTGAAATCCCATATTCTTAAGGTGATAGAAGACATTGGCCCAGAGGTCGATCGCATTTATGTGGTGGATGACTGCTGTCCTGATGAGTCTGGCAGATTTGTTGAGATCGAGGTCAAAGACGATCGCGTTAAGGTTATTTTCCATGAACAAAATCAGGGTGTAGGCGGCGCCGTTTGTAGTGGGTATCGCGCTGCATTGGCAGAGGGTATGGATATTGTTATCAAAATTGACGGTGATGGGCAGATGAATCCAAGGTTAATTCCTAAATTTATTAAACCAATAATAGAGGGCCGTGCAGACTACGCCAAGGGCTCGCGTTTTTATTCTCTTGATTCCCTGGATGCTATGCCGAGCATGCGCAAGTTTGGCAATGCCGTATTATCCTTTGTCAACAAAGTGTCCAGCGGTTACTGGAATATTATGGACCCTACGAATGGCTTTACTGCGATTCATCACAGCTCGCTGGCTATGTTGCCGTTGGATAAGCTTAGTAAGCGCTACTTTTTTGAGAGTGACATGCTGTTTCGGCTGGGTACCTTGCGGGCTGTAGTGCGCGATATTCCCATGACCTCGAAATACGAAGACGAAGAGAGTGGTCTGAGTATTGTCAAGGTTGCCTGTGAATTTCCATTGAAATATTTAAAAGCTTTTATTCTTAAAGATTACAAACTGATATTCTGCCATCCAAATAAATTAAATAAATTTGGTTATGGAAATATAATAAAAAAAA
>CAJWZU010000027.1 GCA_913050115.1 uncultured Cellvibrionales bacterium | reverse complement strand
ATGGCCATTTGTCGACCCTGATGAGCGCCCACTTCTGCGCTGCAATTCCGAATTTCCGGATTATGGAAATCGACATTGATGATGTGCCCTGGAAAGACGAGATCGTTACCCACACCCCGAATATTGTGGATGGAGAACTCAAGCTCTCCGAGAGAATCGGCTGGGGCACGGATCTGAACGACGACGCGATCCATCAGCACCCCGCCACGCCTTCAGGCCGTGAAAATTTTGAGCGGGGAATGGGTTGATCTGATTGCAGGTCGACCCATTGGCTTCAGATGAACCCGTCGAGACCACGCTAAGGCAGGCTTATTCGAGATGAACCCAACTGCCGGCTGGCTGACCCTCACCCAGGAAGAAACAATCGATCCCACCTTGCCGATCTGTGACCCCCATCACCATCTGTGGGATCATCGGCCAAACAGCGTACCCGACACCTACCTTTTGGATGATTTTCTCTCCGACATCGATACCGGTGAACACAATATCGTAGCTACTGTATTTATCGAATGCGGCACAATGTTCAGTGTCGATGGGCCTTTTGACTTGCGGCCGGTCGGCGAGACTCAGTTTGCCAATGGCATGGCGGCGATGAGTGCTTCCGGGCTGTACGGGTCAACACGGGTCGCGGCAGCGATTGTTGGCACCGCTTACCTGACCGCTGGGGACGGTGTTGCCTCAGTACTTGATGCTCAGTTAGCGGCCGGGGGAAGCCGCTTCAAGGGCATCCGGCAGGCAGCGGCAAGAGATGATGATCTCTTGGTGCCTGATCATAGAACCAGTCCGCGTCGAGGCTTGTACACGGACAAAACTTTTCAAGCGGGTTTTGCCCATCTGGCACCACGCAACCTGAGTTTCGAAGGGTGGTGCTACCATACCCAGATTCCGGAACTGACCCAACTGGCAAGTGCTTTTCCGGATACCACGATCATTCTGGACCACTTTGGCGGACCACTGGGCGTTGGGCGCTACGCTGACCGGCCGGATGATGTTTTTTCTGAATGGTGCAAAGTCATTCGGCCACTGTCGGAGCGCCCAAACGTCTATGCCAAACTCGGTGGTCTGAACATGGAGATCAATGGTTTTGGCTGGCACACTCGTCATAAACCGCCAGGGAGTGAAGAACTCCTCACAGCCACCCGCCGTTACTATGATCACACGATCGATCTGTTTGGGGCTGATCGTTGTATGTTCGAATCGAATTTTCCCGTCGACCGAATCAGTTGCAGCTACAATGTGTTGTGGAACGCATTCAAAAAGTTGACGGCTGCCTGTTCACCTACAGAGAAGTCACAGCTTTTTCACGATACTGCGTTAAAAGTCTACCGTTTGAACTGACCGGACCCCACCGACCCTAACATTCACGCGTCATCGAGCGCCTTGAATTCAGCGGGTGGCGTATAGAACGGCACCGAAACCAGGATTTGGTTTTCTTGGGCGATCAGACAACCAGCCTCTGCACTGATCTGCAGGTACTTCTGCCATCCAGGATCGGCCTGCATCGAAGCGCGTTTCCGAGCCCTGTCAGTAACATCGGCATAGGCCCAGATGTGGACATAACTATTCACGTTACCCACTTCAGTTCCTGCATAGACGATCGGCTGACCCAGGTGTCGGGTCTGCACAGCCCAGCCATGTTCTTCGTACAGTTCAAGCTGCTTCTTGATGGTACCCGCCTTAACCGTATACGTCCTATGATCAAATATCATTTTCATTCTCCTTAAGTTTTAGAACCAGGAAAATATCTGTCTGCCTGGACTTTGGTTTATTCTTTGTACTTCGCGCGCTTATCTCTGACCATTTGGAAAACAACCAAGACAACAGCAATACCAAAACCCAGATAGAGCCACTGTTTGTCATCCGTTATCATCAAAGCGATCACAGCCAGTGCAAAGCTCAAGCAAGCCAGTGTAGTACCGTTAAGCATATCCCTTACCTTGTTTAAGTTCCTGAGTAGACACTGGAAACAACATGCTTTGAATGATTGCTTATCTTCATGGTGTCTAGGGGTCGTCAGGGTAACCGAGTTCCCGCTCTGGGTTCAAGAATTGAAAACAGAAACACTTCCCATGGTCAGTCCCGGAAGCGAAGATTATGACGAACACACCACTTCAATTTCATTCACGTAGAATCCCACGACATGAGCTCACGACCAATGAGATCGGCAGGTAACCTATCAATATGACTACCCGTACGTTCAAAAGCACCCATGCCACGGTCTCTATGAAAGGCGGGGGTTACTACAGCCAAAGGACGCGCGGTGCCAAGGATGTAATCGATAATGCCGTAGGCATGCTGGAGGATGCTGTGTCTGCGCTGCCTGCGCGTGAAGGCGAACACAGTATCCAGATCGCTGACTACGGTGCTGCAGACGGTGGAACCTCAAAACACGCCATCTATCGAACCATATCTGCCCTGAAAGATCGTTATCCTCATCATCAGATCACAGTCACGTACTCCGATCTTCCTGGTAACGACTACTCCACGCTTTTCCGAAACGTCACCGGCGTTAACGACGACGATGGGAACAACTACCTCAAAGATTTTGACAATGTCTTCGTATACGCGTGTGGCACCGGCTTCCACAGCCAGTTGATGCCGGACCAGACTCTGGATATCGGGTTTTCAGCGACTGCAATGCATTACATATCTGAAAAGCCCTGCCAAATTCCCAACCATGTGCATATGGTTGGTGCGTCCGGCGATGCACTCGATGCGTTTTCACTGCAGGCGAGGGACGACTGGAACCGGATTCTGCTGTCACGGTCGGCCGAACTTAAGCCAGGCGGGCGGTTGGTATTCATGAACTTTGGTATTGACGAAGATGGGTGTTACCTTGGCAATACTGGTGGTATCAACATGTTCAACACTTTTAGCGAGATCTGGTGTGGGCTCCACGAAGAGGGACTAATTACCGGCGACGAGCTGGCTGATGCGACCTTTTCACAGTTTTACCGAACCCTGGAGGAATTCTGTGCGCCGCTGGTGGAGCCCTCTTCTGGGGTTTACCAGTCAGGGCTCCGATTGGTGTCCGCCCACACGGGCGTTGTGAAGTGCCCCTACCGCGCTGCTTATGAAGCAGCCGGTGAAGCCATGTCGGCCCAGGAATTTGCCGTCAGTTATATTCCTACTTTGCGGTCCTGGAGTGAAACCGTGTTTGCCACTGCGTTGGATACTGCGCGACCCGAGGATGAACGTGCAACACTGGTTGACCTGTTCTATCAGCGCTATGAAGATCGGGTCGCCGCTGATCCGATCGGCCATGCAATGGACTATGTTCACTGCTATCTTGCCATCGAAAAAATTCCCTGAAAAGCAGCAGAGCTACCGATTCTGCATTTATCCTAGATGGGGTCTCAGTATGCGCGAACTGTTGAAAATCAAAGACTTCAACGTTTGGTCATGATTTCACGTAAAGAACTTGCGGATCAGTGCCTGGAATTTATCTGCCAGTTCGATTCCGTACTGATAGGCACCAGCGATAGCACTGGAGAACCAGATCTGAGCTATTCGCCGGTGATCTATCACAACAGCATGTTCTATATTTTGATCAGCCAACTTTCCGCCCACACACGGCACCTGTATCAGCGCCCTACCGCAGCGCTGTTATTCATACAGGATGAGCGGGATTCAGAGCAGATCTACGCCCGTCGACGATTAAGCCTGTCCTGTTCAGCCCAGCCTTGTACACGGGACGACCAAACCTGGCAGACTCTGATACCTCTGTTCCGAAGCCACTTTGGCCCGATTATCGACACACTGACAGGTTTAAACGATTTTGTGCTGTTTCAACTTCAGCCCTCCCAAGGCAGGTGGGTGACCGGATTTGGTCGCGCCTACGGGTTCAGCGGAATGGACTTTCGAGAACCCGAACACCTGGGTGGAAGTTCTGCCGACAATACGTCAAGCAGCTGACCTGGCAGCCTGCTTCATACTGGTTTTAGGCTCGGTTATTTTCTGCCGACTGTTTTCGGTGGGTCGATTTAGCCTGGCGTCTGCTGTTTGCTCTGACGGACCGAGGTGAACTTTCCTCAACTGAATCGTCCCGTAACAGCGCCGAAAGTTCGTCGGCGTGTAGCGGGCGGTGGTGTCCCGGTTTCAGATCCAGCGGCAGGTTGAGACCGCCATAACGTATCCTGATCAAGCGATTAACCGTACACCCGATAGCCGACCACATACGCCGCACCTCCCGGTACCTGCCTTCCCGAACCACGACGTCGTACCAACGGTTGGTTCCGTGACCATCCCGTACTCGAACTCGTTCAAAACGACACAGGTAACCCGACAAGGTGATACCTTTTCGCAAGCGATCGATATGCTCCCGGCTCGCCTCACCATGAATGCGGCACCGGTATTCACGCTGCAATCCACCCGAGGGATGCATCAATTGATGCGCCAGGTCGCCATCGGTGGTAAAAAGAAGCAGGCCAGACGTGTTGATATCCAGTCGACCCACGCTGATCCAGCGCGCAGAACGCAACCGGGGCAAGTGATCGAATACAGTTGGCCGTCCCTTACTATCGGCGCGCGTGCATATTTCGCCGGTTGGCTTGTGATACATGATGATACGAGGTGCTGTTCGTCGACCGACTCTAACGCGATGTGATTGCTGGTCTATTGCAATCAGATCGCCATCACTTACCGTTGAACCCAAAATGGCTTTTCGACCATCAACCTCAATCCGTCCTTCTCGGATCCAACCTTCAATCGTCCGCCGGGATCCCAACCCCCGACGGGACAGATACTTCTGAATTCTTTCAGCCAATACGGTCAGCAGCAGACTGCGTTGACGTATCTGATTTGATTGGTCGGTCGATATCGGTGACTGGACTCTCGTCACTATCGGTCGAATCCTCGGCGTCACTTTCGGCAGGCTCTGACTCTTCTGAGGACGAGTGTCTGGGTTCTGGCAGCAGGATATTAAGATCTCTCGCGATTTCAGCGAGATCCCGCTGATCAGCCAGTTCCGGCAACTGCTGGATCGACTTGAGATTGAAATACTCAAGAAAATCTGTGGTCGTACCATAGAGCACTGGTCGGCCCGGTACTTCCCGCTCACCCCTCTGCCTTACCCACCCGCGTTCCAATAAAACCCGCATGATATCGGTCGACACGGCTACACCTCTGATCTCTTCGACATCACCACGAGTCACTGGCTGCCTGTAGGCAATAATAGCCAGTGTTTCCAGCAACGCTCGGGAATACCTGGGCGGCCGCAACTCCCTTAAGCGGCGTAAAGCTGTCGCATACTGAACCTGCGTCTGGAAACGGTAGCCGTTTGCAACGCTGACCAACTCTATACCTCGGCCGTGGTAATCGGATGTCAGCTGATCGAGGATAGCATTGAGCTCATCCGTGGTTGGGGCATCCTCGGGCTTGAACATTCCCCGTAGATCCTTGATCGATAACGGTTCTTCGGCTGAAAACAGCGCTGCTTCAACTGTGTTACTGATTTCCAATTTATTCTTCATCTGTCTTTTGATTTCACATGGATCGGCGCGCCGGGATCATTCTGAATAATTATGAGCACCCCGTCGCGCACCAGTTCGAGCACTGCAATAAAGCTCACCACCAGCCCCATTCTTCCTTCGTCTGGATCGAAAAACTCTTTTAAATCAACGTATTCTCCACTGCGGACCCGTTCCATTATGCGGCCCATACGATCTCGAACGGAAAGCGTTTCCGGCACCAACTGTAAGTGCTTGCGACGGTGGGCACTGAGCATGGCCACCTTCATTGCTTCGACCAAGTCGTCCAGATCGACCAGCGATTCAATCTTTGGTGGGTCCGGGTCATCGATCCGGGCGTAGGCGATATAAAGATCCCGCTCAAGACGAGGACGGGAATCCAGCTGCTCTGCCGCACTACGAAACCGCTCATATTCCTGCAGACGACGAACGAGTACGGCACGGGGATCTTCGCCGTCTTCATCCTCAACCTCGGGCCGGGGCAGCAGCATTCGCGACTTGATCTCAGCCAGCATTGCCGCCATCACCAGATACTCTCCCGCCAACTCAAAATGCATCGAATCCATAGCATCAACGTAGGTCATGTACTGCTTAGTAATTGCGGCAACATTAATTTCGAGAATATCGATATTTTGGCGACGAATCAGGTAGAGCAGTAGATCGAGTGGCCCTTCAAACGCCTCTAGAATAACCTCTAAGGCGTCGGGCGGAATATACAAATCTTTAGGGAGTTCAGTAACAGCCTTGCCATCGACAACAGCAAAAGGCATTTCAGCTTGTTGAGGCCGGTTTGATGACGTATCGACTGTATTGAGCGCACTATTAATAACGGCTATATCGCCGCTACCTGCAACTGTGTCAGTATTTAATGATTCGCTGGAAGTTGCACTCAAGGTAATGCCCGCGTCGGTCAACTGTATGGCCCGGCGCCCACTCGGCGCTGGTAAAGTAGCATTATAAAGTGACCCGAGAAACTCTGCCAGTTTAACTCCCGAAGCGAAATTCAAACTGGCTACACGCAATCTTATTTTGGCACAGTAATGGGTGGATCAATTATCAATAATGGCGGCCCGAGCCACCCATCTCAGTACCGAATTAAAACACTTATGACTAAAACGATGAAAAATCACCTTTTCCTTGGCGCAGCAATACGGGTGCGTCACCGGTTAAATCAATAACAGTAGTGGGTTCCATACCGCAAAAACCACCGTCAATGACAAGTTCCAGCTGATGTTCGAGCGTCTCACGAATATCGTAAGGGTCGAGCAATGGATATTCGTCCCCCGGCAACATTAAACTAGATGTCATCAAAGGCTCACGCAACTCATCAAGCAGCGCCTGTACTATGGCGTTGTCAGGTACTCGCAAACCAATAGTTTTGCGCTTCGGATGCATTAAGCGTTTTGGCACCTCAGAGGTCGCCTCAAGAATAAAAGTATAAGCACCGGGCGTATGATTTTTCAGCAGGCGAAAAGTCTGATTATTAACCTTGGCATAAGTCGACAGCTCTGAAAGGTCGCGACATACCAAGGTGAAATTATGATGCTTGTCGAGCTGGCGAATGGCGCGAATACGATCCAGCGCATGTTTGTCACCAATATGGCAGCCAAGTGCATAGGCTGAATCGGTAGGATAAGCGACTAAGCCACCTTTATTAATGATACCCACCGCCTGCGACACTAATCGCGCCTGCGGGTTTTCTGGGTGAATTTGGAAAAACTGGGACATTCATACTTCCTTACAAATCAGCTAATAAGTTAAGTCTATCAGAACAATTGTCCCTTAGAATAAATCCCAAACTGGAACACACGACTCAGGCAGTGGCGAGAACTGTCCCAATTCTTGCCATTTATGTCCCGGAAAGTGAAAGTCACTACCGCAGGATGCATGCAAGTTATAATCGGCGGCAATGCGCGCCAAGGTGGCCGTACTACCTGGGGGCATTAAGCCGCTTGAGACCTCTAGTGCCTGACCGCCGCTTACTGCAAAATCGGAAACTAACGAACTGAGCTTGGTGCGCGTCATTTTATATTTACTTGGATGTGCCAATACGGCAACACCACCTGCGGCTATAATCCAGCCAACAACTTGCTCCATTTCAGGCCACAGGCTTTTAACGTCACCGGGTTTTCCAGCACCCAAATATTTTTTAAACGCCTCATTGATACTTTTTACTCGCCCCTGATCAAGCAGGTACTGGGCGAAATGAGGGCGACCAAGTACAGCGCCATTAGCAATATTCTGTGCGCCAGCAAGAGCACCTTGCACACCCGCCTTGGTTAGCCGCTCCGCAATTAATTGCCCGCGGACTTCACGGGCCGCTAACTGGGCTGTGACCGCAGATGCGAGCACCTCTGAATTAAGATCGATATTCAGGCCAACCACATGAATACCGCGGCGCTCCCATTGTGATGAAAACTCTATCCCAGGTATTAGCGTGACCCCACACTGCTCGGCTGCTATTGATGCCTCCGCCAGTCCATGCACAGTGTCATGATCGGTTAACGACAGGACATCAACACCCTGCTCAAAAGCGCGTTGCAGCAATTCAGTCGGCGTCAAACGACCATCGGATGCTGTACTATGGCAATGTAAATCATAAACTGTCACGGTAATTAAGCTCCATTTTGGGGTTGTAAAGATTGCCCCGCACGCTAAAAGACTGCATTATCGCGTTCGCAACATTTTATGCCAATGCCTCAATCGCCCATTAACCTTAAATAGCCAATACTTTCATGACCGAGACCACTTCAAACCCCAGCAAAAAAACCGATAAGAAAGAAAACATGCTTATCAATATGCTGCTGAACATTGTTATTCCCACCGCCATCCTTATAAAGCTTAGCAGTGAAGCCTACCTGGGCCCTAAGTGGTCAATTGTAGTCGCCCTCGCATTCCCGATTGCATACGGTTGCACCGACTTTATTGTTCGCAGTAAAATCAATATTTTCTCAGGGCTGGGTATAATCGGCATATTGCTGACAGGGGGCATTAGCCTGCTAGAGCTAGACCCTGCCTACATTGCTATTAAAGAAGCCGCTATCCCTGCCATTATAGGCTTAGCCACACTTTTTTCCCTTAGAACACGCTACCCTTTGATTAAAACATTTCTTTATAATGACAAGATACTGCAAGTCGATAAAATTGCTTCGTCACTGAAAGAAAATGGCAGTGAGATAGCCTTCGAAAAATGTTTGGTAACAGCTACTTATATGGTGGCTGGCTCATTCTTTTTATCCTCGGTTTTGAATTACATTCTTGCCAAGGTGATATTATTGAGCCCACCTGGGACGCCCGAATATACCGCTGAACTGGGTAAAATGATGGGCTTAAGCTTCCCTGTAATTGCACTGCCCTCCACCATTGTCTTGATGGCTGCGCTATTTTACTTGTTTCGCCGTATTGGCCAGCTCACTCAGCTAAGCCTAGAAGATATGATTAACGAGCCTTAAACACCCTTTTTAGAGAGTTCAACATGTATTACGCCATTGTTAGCCAAGACATAGACAACAGCTTAGCGCTAAGAAAATCGACCCGCCCAGCACACTTGGCGCGCCTCAATGCACTTAAAGATACCGGCCGTCTGCTTGTAGCTGGCCCAAATCCAGCGGTGGATAACGACGAACCCGGCGATGCTGGATTTACCGGCAGCCTAGTCATTGCCGAATTCGCGTCACTTGCCGATGCGCAAGCTTGGGCCAATAGCGACCCCTATGTAGACGCCGGTGTGTATGCTTCCGTAAGCGTTAAACCGTTCAAAAAAGTACTACCCTAATACATGGCCGGCTTGTTGAGCCATCTGGTTTAAAATAACCTAACAAAGTTTTGAGTCATAATTACAAAAGGAATGCCTGTGAAACCCCTCACCTTGCTAACTCTGATCTTATGCGGACTGTTATTTACCTCAACAGCCATCAGTGAAGATGTTCGCTATGTCTCCGACTTACTGCAAATTCATGGCGATAAAGGCAATCAATTTAGCATCACCCATCGCGACATACCCAGCAGTACCAAAATTTACGTATTAGAAGTTGATGAAGCAAGCGGCTGGGTTCGTGTTAAAACCGAAGACGGTAAAGAAGGCTGGGCGCGCAGCCTGTATCTCATCGAGAAACCTACCGCTGCTAACAAGCTAACTGCAATAGGTAAGGCTCAGCAGCGGCTCAGCGCTGTAGAAAACGAACTCGACAATCTAAAGAAAGTCTCCGCCAACGCCATTAACTTAGATCTACAACACCAAAAACTTCTAACCAAATATGAATTAATGCAAACTGAGTCCGACACCAATCGCGCCGAGATTCAGCGCCTTGAAAATGACAACCGTCATAACCAATGGTTATTTGGCGCCTTGTTACTCATCTGCGGAATCATCACCACCCTAATTATTCAGAGCATGAACCAAGGCCGAAAAAAATCTGATTGGGGCTAGATCCCTACCGCAAGACCATTTTGCCCACTCGTTAAGGTCAACTTTATGATTCGTATCGCTCTTTGCACTTTTTTCAGTTTACTGCTGTGTCTGCCCGCTGCTGCAAAGAGCAGCCAAAAAGTTCGTCTTACCACTGACTATGGCGACATAATTGTCGTACTCTACCCAGACCACGCGCCAAAAAACGTCGCTAATTTTTTAGCCTATGTGAATAGCGGTTTCTATAACGGCACCATATTTCACAGAGTCCTGCCCAACTTTATGATTCAAACCGGCGGCTATAGCTGGGATTTCCAAAAGAAAGCCACGCAGCCTGAAGTCGTGAACGAATCCATTGGTGGCCTTAAAAACCACTACGCCACTTTAGCAATGGCGCGAACCGACGACCCAGACAGCGCAGACTCTCAATTTTTCATCAATGTTAAATCCAACCCGCACCTCGACGCGGTCGACGACAATCCCGGCTACACCGTATTCGCTAAGGTCATAGAAGGTATGAATATAGCCGTTATGATCTCGCGATTGCCGCAGGGAGCTCATGGCAGCGGCTTTTCGAACGCCCCCAACGAAGCTGTACGTATTCTGAAAGCGGAAGTCATTAAACCTCGAATCTTAATTCAATACTGATGTTCCGAGTCGATTACTGATTGGAGATGTATCTATGAGCACAGCGCTAAGCGTTAACCTTAATAAAATCGCCCTTATTAGGAATTCAAGAGAAGGTACTTATCCGGATTTGGTTGAGCATGGTAAAACCTGCCTAGATGCCGGTGCCACAGGTATTACTGTTCATCCAAGGCCTGACCAAAGACATATTCGAGCCACCGACATCGCGCCGCTGTCGGCACTGTGCCGCAGCCGCAATGTGGAATTCAATATTGAAGGTAATCCTTTTGCCGCAGAGCTAGCTGACTACCCGGGTTTCGTCGCTCTAGTAGAAGCCGCACGCCCCGAGCAAGTGACATTGGTACCCGACAACAACGATCAACTCACCTCGGATCACGGTTTTAACCTCAGCATCAGCGGCGACGATTTAAAACCACTGATACAACACTTTCAAGAACTGGGCATCCGCGTAAGCTTGTTTATGGACCCCAATATCGAGCAAATAAGCCTTGCTAAAGCCATTGGTGCCGACCGTATTGAATTCTATACCG
The DNA here is from genome assembly GCA_913050115.1 of uncultured Cellvibrionales bacterium. GTDB lineage: Bacteria > Pseudomonadota > Gammaproteobacteria > Pseudomonadales > Cellvibrionaceae > UBA1124. The sequence goes on along the minus strand of CAJWZU010000027.1, from coordinate 26,344 downwards.
GCCCTTATGCTCAAGCACACAAACAGCGCAGTACAGAGCTCGAGTCAATTTTTGAGGACTATCGCCTAGCCGCTGAACACGCTCACAATATAGGTTTAGAACTTAACGCCGGCCACGACCTAAACCTCAATAACTTAAGCCAATTTCTCACTATCCCCCACATTGCCGAAGTCTCAATTGGTCACGCTCTTATCGTAGATGCAATCGACTTGGGGCTATCTACCGCTGTTGCTCGTTACAGCAATATATGTGGTAACCATCGCACAGATTAATAGGCTCGATCAGGAGCAATACAGTGCCACAAGCTAAGGCAGTGAAATCTTGTGATACTGGAGAATTTATAAAATCACAAGCATTTCACCTTTGCTTAAGTTAATTAGATGAAAACATCTTTATCGCTACACTCGATGGCACCGCAATGTCGGCGTATCTGAACTAAACTAAGAATGTAACAAACGCTGATATCCTAGAGGGTATGACGATGCATTCTATTTTAGTTAAAGACTATATGGATTTTGATTCACACGCGATCATGCAAAACACCAATGTTCACGATGTGATCATGAACCTGCTGCAACACGGTATTCCTGGAGCGCCGGTAATTAACAGTGAAGAACAAGTTATTGGCTTTGTGTCCGAACAGGACTGCATCGCTGAAATGCTTAACAATACTTTTTACTGCGAAGAGCCGGGTCTAGTCACGACTGTCATGAGGGACGATGTCATCACGGTGAGTCCGAGGAGCAGCATTGTAGAAATAGCCCAGTGCATGCTCAAAGACAAACACAAAAATTACCCTGTAATCGACAACGGAAAATTAGTGGGCATAATCAGCCGTAGCCGCATTCTAAAGGCATTAATTGAAAATGATGAAGACTGCTACCTACACCATTAAGCCGATCTAAAATCACCTTGAGAGACTCCGCCAGACGGAGTCTTTTCATATCTTCAGCTGCTATAATTATTGTCAGCATTCCCTAACACCAACATTAGACTATCTCATGAGCAAACACAGTAACAGCCAAGACAGCCAAGAGTACTTAGAAAAGAAACGCTTCTTTAACCAGCTACTCACAATTTTCGGGCGCAAACCAGTACTTGAAGCACTGCAGGAAAAAGGCAGCAAGATACACCGCTTGCACCTAGCCGAGTCAAACAAAAAAGCTAAAATTCTCGACGATATAATCGCCCTAGCTCAACAAAAAGGTGCTGAAATTCTCTATCATGACAGCAAAGCGCTATCGCGAATTTCTAAAAATGCCAAACAAGATCAGGGCATCGCCGCTGATCTCATCTGCGACGGCTACCAGAGTCACAGCAGCTTTCTAGAGCAACAAACTGGCCCTTTTGAACTGTTAGCCATTGACGGTGTAACCAACCCACAAAACCTCGGTATGATCATCCGTTCAGCCGCCGCCGGCCAGATCGACGGTATATTGCTGCCACAGCAAGGCTGCGCTCGGCTAGATGCACTCGTTATTAAAGCCAGCGCCGGCACACTATTTAAAGCCCCTATATTGCGCTGTGACAAACTTATAGACGCGCTAAAAGACTGCCAACAACACGGTGCTAAGATTTGCGGGCTGTCCTCACATGCGACAGAGACACTCAGTCAATTCCAAAATAGTAAGGGCAGCGTTTTTGTCGTGGGCAACGAGACCGACGGCTTATCAAAAGCGGTAGAAGATGTTTGTGACCACTGGCTTTCTATACCCATGAGAAATGGTGTGGAATCACTTAATGTGGCCGTCACTGCCAGTTTAATCGCCTTCAGAAAGGCTATATAACTTAAAACTACTGGACTTTGGGTGTCTTCAACATGGCACCCTGAAGATGTACTTCTGCCAATTATGAGTTAGTGTAATTTATAACTTTAGATTACTAACTCTTATTTTTAGTGCAGCCATACCCGCATTATCTTCTCCATAAACAACACGCTCATAAAGCTTTGCGATCAACATAAATTGTTCGCGATAATTGGGTTGATGCTCAGCCGCTCGAGTGGCAAAATTTCCCAGTGTTTCACCTTTACGTCGAACCAATCCAAGCTTCTTTAACTTGCGCTCAAACCTTAGCAAACACCGTGCAACCGGTGACAACGGCGGTGGTCTCTGCAGCCATAATAGGCGCAGTATGATCGGCGCCAAGCAAAGCGCCGCGACCGAGATAAAAGCCAGAGTAATTCTCCAAGGTTGTAAACCACCCAACAAGTGTTTTAAAAAATCATTTTGCCGATTACGATCAAACGCAAGCACCCAGCGCTGCCAACGGTAATTACTTGCATCCCATTGCAGCTGTAAATGTTTAACCCAGCCAAATGCCCCCGCCCGCCCCATAAAGCCGCCCACTAAACCTACATCAGCAGATGATAAAGACGCTTCTAAGCTGTGTTCTATACGTTCAGGCGCAACGGCAGCGGTGGGATCGACACGGACCCAGCCCTGTCCCTGAAACCAAACTTCGGCCCAGGCGTGCGCATCTTTTTGGCGGACAATTAAATAATTATCCAGCGGGTTTAGCTCGCCCCCCTGATACCCCACTACCACCCGAGCGGGAACCCCTGCCGAGCGCATAAAAAAAACAAAACTACTGGCAAAATGCTCACAAAAACCCTGTTGCGTGGTCCACAAAAACTCATCGACACTGTGACGCCCCAATGTTGGTGGCTGCAAGGTATAAGTAAATTTATCGTTATAAAGTCGCAGTATTCGCTCCATCAAACCCTTGGCACTACCCTCTTCTCGTAGCCATTTAAGCGCTAACTGTTGGGTTTTTGGGTTAAAGTCGAGCGGTAATTGTGTCGCCTGAAATTTACCCAAGCTCGAGAGTCGCTCCGGCTCAAATTCGAAATTAAGCGTTGATACTAGCTCGTAGGTCAACCGTTCTGTAATGGGATTTTTCGACAACAAGGTCATATCTCGACTCAAGCCAGTAGCTCCTTTCCACTCTATTGGCATAGGCAGAGAATACAACCAGGACTGCTGCGAAGCTTCGAGCATTACTTGATAGCGGGTCTCACGCCCAGGGATGGGTCGCATTTGCCAAGTATTAGAACGGGCTTCGGTGTTATCAACTGCCCACAGAACCTCGTCCTGGATTCGACTGAAATCGCTAATAGGCGACCAACGGCGACCATCAAAATTAGAGAAAACCAATCCGCGCCAATAGAGCTGAGACTGCCGAGGAAGCTCAGAGTCGAATGTCACACGAAAAGCCACCTCATTCGACAACCCCAGACGAGAGAAATCCCCCGGTGACATGCTATTACTGACACCAGTTTTTGCAGCATTTTTAAGTGAGGGAACATTCCATAGTGAGCCGAGCTTAGGTATAAAGATAAACAGTAGCAACATTAAGGGCAGGCTTTGTATCATTAATCCGGCAGCTTTGCGCACTGTTGCATGAGAATTATCAATTCGAACATCTTGATTTGCCGACACCAGCGCAACCAGCAATAACAGCAGTGATATAACGCCATAGACGGTTGCCGCGAGAGTAATGGAAAATAAAAACTGCGTAGCCGTAACAAAAAAACCAATAAATATCACCAACAACAATTCTTTGCGTTGCTGCATTTCCAGTAATTTTAACAAGAATGCCGCCACCAAAAGCCCCACCATAGGCTCAAGTGCAAATAAACGGCTGTACCCGAACAGTAGACCCACACCACAAAGAGCAACTAATGCTACCTTCTCAATAGGTTTCGGAGACCGCCAAAGCCCACGATACATTTGTATACGCCAGCCCAGAATCAATAGCCAGGTTAAAATAATCCACTCTGGTAGATGCGTCAGATGGGGTGCGATAACGATCGTCTGAGCCACGAAAACCCAGAACAAACTCTGCCGAGGCATTTGCTTAATCAGCATTGTCAGTCTCCAACTCAAACAGCGCCAGCGCTTGCAATACTTTCAATTTATGCTGCAAACTACTATTAGGTTGAATTTCGACCTTTGGCAAACGCAGGCCATAACACTCTTCTGTCTTACTGACTTGAAGCAACCAATAGCACAGGCGAGCCAACCGAGCTTCGCGAGCCATGCCGGGTAACGCCTCCCACTGCAACCACAATTGATGAGAACGATAGTCACAATAATCTTTTAATAACATGCCTTGCCCGCGAGCATATTGTTTCCAGGCAATATGCTTAAGTGAATGACCATGTTGATAATTTTTTAAACCGATAAAATCTTCGCCGCCGTCAGTTGCGACAGCCCCTCCCTCGCGAAGAGACAGTGCATCCTTAGGCAATGGACCGGCGTTGATCGGGGCGGGATAAACCAACCCTTTAACTTTCAGATCTAAATGCGTCCAACAACGGAATAAACCAAGGGGATAATAACTTTCAATTAGCAGGCGCCCCGGATAACAATAACCACGCTTAGTCGTTTTACAAAAGACCCGTGTTTGTAACTTTGAGTCTTTTTGTAAGTTAACGAGTTGAGCGCGACCCTGTGGCCACTGCAATATTATACTTTCATAGTTACCGCTACCTGCGCGCTGTAATTGAATATCAAAGCCACAATCATCACCGGCAAATACCGCCTGAGATGACAGCCCAGTAACGGTTAACCCCGATAGATTACTAAACGTATGATGTAGCCCAACAACAAAAATGGCGAACATAAAGTAGGCACAAAGGAGTGCAAGATTGCTCTGATAATTGGTGCCCAGCAGCCATACCAAAACGCTAATGAGAAGAAAAACAAAGCCACTTTTAGAGGGAAAAATAAAAATATTACGATGGTTAAGCGCGACCGATCGGCCCGCAGGTATGCGTTTAGAAAGCCAATACAAAAAACTCTTTTGTAAATATTTTTTAAGACCCAACATGACTAAAACAACTCTATAGGTACAACTATTGAAGCATGCATTAACACCCGATAAAAATCACTCTCTTCGATGGCCATGACTTTAAATCTCTAATCACTGACCACATGACCTAAGCAATTTAAATTTTTATAAGCTTACAGCAAACACAGAGTAGTATTATGAAGCACAACTTAAAGGACTCACAAACTTTAACCGCTCTGATACAAAAATTTGATCATGACCGAAGGGACAAGTTGTTATAACCTCGACCACTCAAAATTAAGTGAACGCTATGAGATTAGCTCATAACGTCAACCTCGTTGAGTAACTGATCAATCAGTGCATAACCACTTTGGTCGCTGTTACCGGTTGCCTCGCTTACCCTATGTGCCACCACGGCAGGCAATACCGACTGGATATCTTCCGGTAGTAGATGCTTGCGACCATGCATCACAGCCCAAGTTTTGGCCGTGCGCAAAAGCGCCAGAGCACCCCGAGGCGAGATACCCATCGAGAAATCAGCACAGTCACGAGTATACGCAATCAAGCGTTGCAGGTAATCCAGCACCGCTGCAGAGATCTTTACCTGCTCGGCATGCATACTGATGATACTCAGTTGGTCTTTAGTGATACAGGCCTTTAGTTGCGGTAAACGTGTGCGTGAGCCATCGCCAAGCAACAATGCACGCTCGGCTTCAGGGGACGGATAACCCAATTCAACACGCATCAAAAATCGATCGAGCTGAGATTCAGGCAACGGAAAAGTACCCGAAGATGACAGCGGATTCTGTGTGGCGATAACAAAAAAGGGTTGAGGTAACTGACGGGTTTCGCCCTCAACCGTTACCTGTCCCTCCTCCATGGCCTCCAGTAAAGCACTCTGGGTTTTCGGGGTTGTGCGATTGATTTCATCCGCTAGCAATACTTGCGAGAAAATCGGACCTGGATGGAATTCAAACTGACTGCTGTTACGATCAAACACTGATACACCGAGAATATCGGCGGGCAGTAAATCACTCGTAAACTGAATGCGCTGGTAAGACAAGCCAAATACCGCCGCTAACGCATGCGCTAAGGTAGTTTTACCCATACCGGGCATGTCTTCAATCAACAGATGGCCACGCGCAAACAAGCAGGCCAGTGCCAATTTAATTTGCGGTTCCTTACCGAGTAGTACTTTGCTGATTTCGGCTGTTAAGCGCGTGACTAACTGCTGCATGGGCAATCCTTACATTAAAGTGCCGACAAACCGCGCGCCAAATCGGCTTTAAGGTCGCGAATATCTTCAAGTCCTACCGCCACGCGAATTAAATTATCGCTAATACCCGCCTCAATTTTTTCCTGCTGGCTTAAACGTCCATGAGTCGTGGTCGCCGGGTGAACAATGGTTGTCTTAGTATCGCCCAAGTTAGCCGTTAGAGACATAATGCGTGTAGCATCAATGACCTGCCAGGCCTGCTCGCGCTGACCTTTAACTTTAAATGACAAAACACCACCAAAGGCGCTCTGCTGCTGTGCCGCTAGAGCATGGCCAGGGTGGCTTTTCAAACCCGCGTAAAACACCTTTTCGACCTGCGGCTGCTGATCCAGCCACTCGGCCAATTCCAGCGCATTTTTAGAGTGCGCCTCTACCCGTAGGCGCAGCGTCTCCAAGCCCTTCAAAAACACCCAAGCATTGAATGGACTCATGGTAGGTCCGGCGCTGCGCAAAAAGCCGATCACTTCTGCCATAGTGTCGCGCTTACCAACTACGACACCGCCGACACAGCGCCCCTGACCGTCAAGGTACTTGGTTGCCGAATGAATCACGATATCGGCACCAAGCTCCAGTGGTCTCTGCAGCGCAGGGGTACAGAAACAATTATCAACCACCAGCTGAGCGCTATGATGTTCAACCAATTTTGCCAGACGGCCAATATCAATAACATCACACAGAGGGTTCGAAGGCGTTTCTACAAACAACAGCTTGGTATTATCACCAATGGCAGCTTCCCATGCAGTGTAATCGGTGGCAGCGACAAACGTCGTTTCAACCCCAAATTTCTTTAAAAACTTGTTAAATATTACTGTGGTGGTACCAAAGACACTGCGCGAACAAACAATGTGATCACCAGACTGCAGCAGCGCCATACAAATACTGAGAATAGCTGCCATGCCCGATGATGTAGCAACAGCCGCCTCGGCACCTTCAAGCGCTGCGATACGTTCCTCAAAGGTACGTACTGTCGGATTGGTGTAACGCGAGTAAACATTGCCTGGGTGCTCACCAGAAAAACGTGCGGCAGCAGCGGCGGCAGTATCAAAAACATAGCTAGAGGTGGTGTAGATTGCCTCGCTATGCTCACCCTCATGACTGCGCACTTGACCTGCGCGAACAGCAAGAGTGTCTAAATGTGCGTTAAAAAGAGGATCATCGGGCTCGAACATAATAAATTCCTAAGCGATATTTTTGTAGTGCTATAAACAACAATGGCCGCTTCCCCGATAATAGGGTAAGCGGCCATGTCAATAAAAGCAGGCTGCTTTATTCACCGCCATCTTCATTGTGCAGGCCAGCCATGGCATTCTCGCCGCGATCAACATCGGCTGCAACTAGGGAAGATTTAGCCGCGTCGTTACGCTCAGCATCAATGCTATCGAGATAAGCCTGATCAACATCGGGGGTTACATAATGACCGTTAAATACTGCGCAATCAAATTCGGTAACGTTATTACTGCCTTCACTTGAAGATGCGATTAAATCGTCCAGGTCTTGGTAGATTAACCAATCGGCGCCGATAGCTTCACACACTTCATCGGTAGTACGGTCGTGGGCGATCAATTCTTTAACCGACGGCATATCAATACCGTAGACATTTGGATGAATAACAGCGGGCGCTGCTGAGGCAAAGTAAACCTTGGCGGCTCCGGCATCACGAGCCATTTGGATAATTTGTTGGCAAGTGGTGCCACGCACTATCGAGTCATCGACCAAAAGTACGTTTTTCCCTTTAAATTCCAAACCAATCGGATTGAGTTTCTGGCGCACCGATTTTTTCCGCTGCTGCTGCCCCGGCATAATAAAAGTGCGGCCAATGTAGCGATTCTTAACCAGACCTTCGCGGAATTTAACATCCAAAACCTGAGCCACGGCCTGACCGGCAACGCGAGAGCTATCGGGAATAGGAATAACAACATCAATATCATGATCAGGACGATTACGAAGAATTTTCTCCGCTAGCTTTTCACCTTGACGCAGGCGCGCTTTATAGACAGAAACACCATCCATAATAGAATCTGGACGGGCAAAATAAACGTGTTCAAAAATACATGGCGTGAGTTTTGGATTCTCGGCACACTGCTGAGTATGTAATACGCCATCAACTGTTATGTAAATCGCCTCACCTGGCGCAACATCACGAATCAGTTCAAAGCCCAGCGTATCCATAGAAACGCTCTCCGAAGCCACCATGTACTCAGTACCGGCTTCAGTTTCACGCTTACCAAACACCAATGGGCGAATACCGTGGGGGTCACGAAAAGCGACCAAACCATAACGAGCAATGAGTGCCACTGTAGCGTAGCCGCCACTTACACGTTTGTGAACCTTGGCAACAGCGGCAAAAATTTCATCGGCACTCAGTTCAGCTTTGCCATGGCACTGCAATTCATGGGCAAAAACATTCAGCAGGACCTCGGAATCAGAGTCGGTATTGACGTGACGTAGATCGGTGTGAAACAGATCGTCTTTAACATCGCTAGCATTGGTCAGATTACCATTATGGGCCAGTGCTATACCATAAGGAGAATTTACGTAAAAAGGCTGAGCCAAGGCTGGGCCTGAGCTACCCGCGGTCGGATAGCGCACATGGCCAATACCGATATTACCCACCAAGCGCGTCATGTGGCGAGTACGAAACACATCGCTAACAAGACCATTGGCCTTGTGGTGCGAAATTTTGTCGCCCTGACAAGTTAGAATACCGGCGGCGTCTTGGCCTCGGTGCTGGAGCATGGTTAAGGCGTCATACAACTGAACGTTGACGTCACTTTTGCCGACTATACCAACAATACCGCACATACTTGTTCTACCTAGTTACAATGAGATTAAAAGTTAAGAAAGTGAATTACAATTTGCTGAAAACATCATAGACCGCAGAACCGATGACACTGGCTGCGTTTCTGGCCCAGTCCTCAAAAGTAAGAAAGTGAGGAATAATACTAGAACTGTGCCACCAAGGATCTTGATCTACTGGTATAAAACCCGGCAGCAGCAACAGTATGGCCATGACCACTATAGCCCCACGAGCCAGCCCAAAGATCATACCCAGTAGGCGATCGGTACCCGACAAACCCGTCATTTTGACTACTTCACCGATCAAATAATTGACCATAGCCCCGACGATTAGTGTGGCCGCAAACAAAATACCAAAGGCCGTCATTTGTCTTATAGAAGGGGTAGATATTGCGCTTTCGAGCAAGACTTCAAGGGGTGAAGAAAAGATAGTGGCCATCATAAAAGCCAACACCCATACCGCCAGCGACAAGGCTTCCTTAACGAAGCCCCGCTTAAGACTAATAAGGCTAGATATGGCTAAAATTGCCAGGATGGTCCAGTCGGCCCAGTTCATGATTCACCGTGACATAAGTTGGCGTTAAAAGCGTATTAAACTAAAACAATAGCAAAGCCCAAAAGCGCATGCTGCAATGTCTGGCATTCTACCAGACCCGCCCCCATCGAAGGAAGACGCCAAAGACACTTAAACAGCTGTTGGAGCACACTGGCCATTAGGGCTGAAACTTAACCAGAATAGAGTTCACTTTTAGTTCTGCATCCAGCTCGTCTTTTGTGAGCTGCGCTTTCAAACGGTCGATTTTTGGACCCACCAAGACCCGATAAACTCGCCCCTTAGCAATAACTACTGAGTGCACAAAAGCTTTATAACCATCTTTTTTTAGCCGGGTAGACAAGATTTCAGCAGGCGAGCGCGTATTGAAACTCGCCACCTGTATTGCCCAGGCTTTGGGTATAGCACGCGCATCGAGCGCGGGAGGAACGGGAACGGGAACAGTATTGTTTTTAACTTTGGTTTTCGAATTAACCTGATCTTTATTGCGTGCCATATCGACAGGTTTATCTTCTTCTAACAACCGATACATATCTTCAGGCTCCGGTGCTTTGGGCATATTAGGCACACGCATAGGGGCTTTTATAATTAACGGCTTAACTTCTGGTACCGAAGGGATTTGAGTACGTGTATTGAGACGGCGCCCTTGTTCGCCCGAGAACAGGCTCGGCAGAAATATAATCGCAATCGCAACCAATACCAACGCGCCGATCAGACGCTGCTTTAAACCATCATCCATTTTGACTCTCCACATCTTTCGCAAGCAGTGCCAACACCTCGGCGACGGTAAAAAATGACCCTATTACCAGTAAAGTATCTCCAGCGGCAGAGTTCTTCAGCAAATACTTAAAAGCACTCAGAACATCGGGCTGCGCAACGGCATTAGCTCCCAAATCATGCATATCTTGCATTAGCCCTTCAGCCGTTGCCGCGCGACTATTGCCCGGTAACGAGGCAGCAACCCAATGCTGAACAGAAGGCAGCAGCGCTTTAACCACCGCCGTAATATCTTTATCGGCCATAATCGCCATAAGTGCATGAACACGACCCGTATGCTTTCGATAACTTAAGCGCTCTGCCAGGAACTCCGCCGCTGCTGGGTTATGGGCCACATCCAGAATCACCTCTCGACCACGATGAGATACTTTCTGGTAACGGCCAGGCAGCGACAATTTCGGCAAATGTTCGGCCAACTGTTCTTGAGTAAAGTTCACCTGCAGCTGACGCAACGCCAGTATGGCCGCGACAACACTCGGCAAAGGCAAGCTCGGCAAAGGTAAATCAACGACCGCATAGCGCTGTGATTGCAGGCTCCAGCACTCGGCGGATTGCTGGAATTCAAACGCTTGCCCATGCTGATATAAGTCGGCTCCCGCAACAACGCAAGTCTTTGAAATCGCCGGGACAGATTGCTGTACTGTGCTGATTACAGGTCTATTGGCACGAACAATACCAGCCTTCTCAAAAGCAATAACGTCAAGGTCAGAGCCCAACCAATCTTCGTGATCAAGAGCAATCGAGGTGATTACAGCGACATCGGCATCGATGATATTAACGGCGTCCAAACGACCACCCAAGCCTACTTCAAGCAGTACGAAATCGACACTGTGTTGCCGAAACACGTCTAAACTAGCCAAAGTGCCAAATTCAAAATAGGTCAGGCTAGTATCGGTACGTGCCTTATCGATAGCAGCAAACGCCGAGCAAACCTCAGCTTCAGCTGCGGACTGACCATTGATGCGTATGCGTTCACAGTAGTGTAGAAAATGCGGCGAGGTATAGGCACCGACACTGAAGCCCTGCTGCAATAACAACTGCTCTAAACTGGCAACACAAGAACCCTTGCCATTGGTGCCGGCAACGGTAATAACTCGCGGGTGAGAAGAAGCAAAGCACAAATTTGAACTAGGCAAAGCATCGATAAGGCCCATGGCTCGGGCGACACAACCCACCCGCCCCAGGCCCATTTCAATATCGCTAAAATGCAGGGATTCCTGCCAGTGTAGCCACTCGGCAAGAGTCGAAAAACGCTGACTGTGGTTCAAAGAACTCACGTTCAAAAGACTAACCGCTGGTTAAGCGGCTGGCTTGTTGGTGAATTTAGACAATAGAGAACCTATACGTTCACGCATTTCAGCGCGCGGAATAATCATATCAATGGCGCCGTGATCGAGCAAAAACTCACTGCGCTGAAACCCCTTAGGCAGCTTTTGACGAATGGTCTGCTCAATAATAGCGGGACCGGCAAAACCAACGCGCGCGCCAGGCTCGGCTGCATTGATATCACCCAGTAGTGCCAATGAAGCCGAGACCCCACCATAAACAGGGTCGGTCATAATAGATAAGTAAGGCGTGCCCTGCTGTTTTAAACGCTCAATAACAGCACTGGTTTTTGCCATTTGCATCAAAGAGATTAAAGCCTCTTGCATACGCGCACCGCCAGTTGCCGGGAAACAGACCAATGGAATATTCTCGTTGAGCGCCAAAGTCGCCGCGCGGGTAAACTTTTCACCCACAACATAACCCATAGAACCGCCATGAAAAGAAAACTCAAACGCTACAGCAACAATTGGCATGCCATTAAGAGAGCCGCTCATGGCCACTAACGCATCCTTTTCACCCGTCTTCTTCTGCGCATCTAGCAGGCGGTCTTTATACTTTTTAACATCTTTAAACTTCAAGCGGTCGATAGGCTCGATCTCAGCGCCAAGTTCTTGGCGTCCATCTTGGTCAAGAAAAATATCCAAGCGTTTGCGTGCGCCAATACGCATATGATGATCACACTTTGGGCACACATCGAGATTACGTTCCAATTCTGGACGATAAAGTACAGCGCTGCATTTTACGCACTTCTTCCACAAACCCTCTGGAACCTTACTATTACCGCGGTCATTGTTGGAGCGAGACATACTTGGAACAATTTTATCTAACCAGCTCATCAATCGAATCTCTTTAGACTATCTTTAAAATTACTTTAAACCAGGGAGCAAAAGCCCGAAATTATACCGCTTTATATTTATACCAGCGCATCCAATGCCGCACGAATCGGTTTAACTACCCCACCCATACCCTCAACCACTGCATCAGTACCTAGCTCGGCCAACAACTGGGCTTGTTTAACCAGCACGCTACCAATGACCACACCGTCGGCTAAATTACCTACAGCAGCGGCAGACTCGGCATCTTTAATGCCAAAACCCACGCAAATAGGCAGATCTGTAAGTCCACGTAACTCTGTTACTTTGGCTGCTACCGAGTCAATATCCAGATTACCGGCACCCGTTACACCATTGAGAGAGACGTAATAAAGAAACCCACCCGCCATGTTGACGATCATATTGGCCCGTTCAATAGTGGTAGACGGTGCCAATAAGAAAATATTTTCAATACCGACGCTCTTCAGCTCAACATTTAAACCTAACGCCTCCTCTGGAGGTAAATCTACGGTCAAAATACCGTCGATACCGGAGTTTTTCGCGAGGGATGCAAACGCTTTATAACCCATGCGCTCAACGGGATTGGCGTAACCCATCAAAATTACAGGCGTGTAACTGTTAGTTTTACGAAATTCGGTCACCACCGCCAGCGTATCAGTCAGGCTAACGTTATTAGCCAAAGCTCGCTCGTGCGCCAGTTGAATAACGGGACCATCGGCCATTGGGTCAGAAAAAGGGATCCCCAACTCAATAATATCTACGCCCTCAGCCACTAGTTTGTGCATAGCGGGCAGAGTTGCATCCAGAAAAGGGTCACCACTAACGATGTAACCCACTAAGGCCTTACGCCCCTGTGATTTAAATTGCTGTAAACATTCATTAATACGATTCATGAAATTCCCTACACGGTAATGCCGTCGAGCTCGGCGACGGTTAAAATGTCTTTGTCTCCACGACCTGACAGATTACAAATAATAATTTGATCTGGGCGCATTGTAGGAGCCAACTTTTCGACGTAGGCCAGCGCATGACTGGTCTCTAGTGCTGGCATAATACCCTCAACCAAGGTGGTCTTGCGAAAAGCAGCCAATGCTTCATCGTCGTTAATCGCAACGTATTTAGCACGACCAACATCCTTCAACCATGAATGCTCTGGACCGACCCCTGGATAATCCAGACCGGCTGAGACGGAGTGGGTATCAATAATTTGGCCGTTTTCATCTTCCATCAAATAAGTGCGGTTACCGTGTAGCACACCCGGTATACCATCGTTCAATGGCGCCGCATGCTTACCTGTTTCAACACCGAGACCTCCGGCCTCAACACCATACATGGCGACATCTTTATCTTCCAAGAACGGGTGAAACAAGCCGATAGCGTTAGAACCGCCGCCCACGCAGGCTACTAAGGCGTCCGGAAGTTTACCGGTTTGATTGAGACACTGATGACGTGCTTCGCGACCAATTACACACTGAAAATCACGAACCAACTGAGGATAAGGGTGTGGTCCGGCAGCGGTGCCAATAATGTAGAAGGTATTATCGACGTTGGTGGCCCAATCGCGCAGAGCTTCATTCATAGCGTCTTTCAGGGTTTTTGAGCCCGAGGTGACTGACACTACTTTGGCGCCTAAAAGCTTCATGCGATAGACATTCAACTTTTGACGTTGGACGTCTTCAGCGCCCATATAAACTACGCACTCAAGACCCAATCGAGCACAAACCGTTGCGGTAGCAACGCCGTGCTGACCCGCTCCAGTTTCCGCAATTACGCGTTTTTTACCCGTGTATTTGGCCAGCAAAGCTTGGCCAATAGTATTATTTACTTTGTGAGCCCCAGTGTGATTAAGGTCTTCGCGCTTAAGGTAAATTTGTGCCCCACCGAGTTCACGGGTCCAGCGCTCGGCAAAATACAGCGGTGACGGACGGCCGACGTAATGAGCGAGATCTTTGTCAAATTCAGCTTGAAAATCAGGATCATCTTTTAAGCGCTGATACAGCTCATTTAACTCATCCAGTGCTGGAATAAGGGTTTCCGATACAAAACGACCACCAAAAATACCGAAGTGTCCGGCAGCGTCCGGTAGGTTGGTGTTTATACTAGACTGATTATCATTGCTCACTCTGTCTCTCCCGCTAACGTCATATATTTTTGCACTCACGCCTTGGCGCGAGTGATAAATTCGAATATTTTTTTAGGGTCTTTAACCCCAGCACTCGCCTCGACACCGCCACTAACATCGACACCATAAGGTGTAGTTGCCGCTATTGCAGCTGCAATGTTATTGCCATCGAGACCACCCGCCAAAACAATTGGCTTAGCCCTGTTATTACCACTCGATGCAGGCACTCGCTGCCAGTCAAAGGTCTCACCAGTACCGCCAGGAACCCCTTTACAATAAGCGTCGAGCAATATTCCCTGAGCGCTATCAAAACGCAGTATTTCAGTATTGACATCAAGATCAGGACGCATACGCAGCGCCTTCATATAAGGCCGTTGAAACTGTTCACAATATTGCGGGGACTCATCCCCATGAAACTGCAATAATTGCAATGGAACACGGGCCAAAACTCGTTCAACTTCAAGCTTATCGGCATTAACAAATAGACCTACCGTGGTCACAAAAGGACCGGCCGCCATAACAATGGCAGCAGCAGTTTCGATATCTACTGCGCGGGGACTAGGGGCATAGAAAACCAAACCAATAGCATCGGCACCCGCAGCGACAGCTGCTTGAGCATCAGCCACATTAGTTAAGCCGCATATTTTCACTTTGATATCAAAACTGGCTGTAACCGGCACAAGCCCCCCTTAAAATCTTTCAGACCTAATAATAGCGTCGAATAATAGCAGATCAATGAACGAATTACTCCCCAGTCACCCGCTTATAAGGGGCTATTGGTGAGCCCCGCTATAGGCTCAGGTAAAAAATAGGGCCCTGGTGGCGTATCGGGCAAGCCAAACGTATTGGGATAACCCACAGCTACTAGATACAACCCATAAGGAGGGGCAGTAACCCCAGCCTTGCAACGATTACGAGCCGCCAACACCTCGGCCACCCATTCGGGCTCCTGCTCACCATTACCTACTGCCATAAGTACACCTACAATATTGCGTACCATATGATGCAGGAACGCCGTCGCCTGAATTTCCATCACAATCAAATCGGCTTTTTCCACCAGCTCTAAGCGTAATATATCACGTACAGGATGATTAGCCTGACACTGCGCCGCTCGAAAAGAGGTGAAGTCATGCCGACCCAGCAGAGACTTAGCACCGTCGCGCATACGTTCAATCTCCAGATGAAAACGCGACCAAGTCATCTGATCATTCATCAATGCCGGTCGTGTTCGGCTATTACAGATGACATAACGGTAAGTACGCGCCCGAGCACTAAATCGGGCATGGAACTGCGGCAACACTTCGCGTGCCCAACGAATACTGATAGCGCGCGACATATTTGCACGCGCACCAAGAACCCAGGCCTTTTCAGGTCGGACTGCACGCGTATCGAAATGCACAATTTGACTGGTAGCATGAACGCCAGTGTCAGTGCGCCCTGCGCACACCAATTTAATAGGTTCGGCAGCAACCGCTGACAAGGCAACCTCAAGCTGTTCCTGAACGGTGACAACGCCACTTTTTTGGCGCTGAAAACCATGAAACTTAGTTCCGTTATATTCAATCGCCAAAGCGATACGCCGGACGCCGCCAGGCAATTCAACACCCGCCGCCAACTCACAGTTCAACTGATACTCAGCTTCAGAATTCGCAATCATATGGCACCAAAATCAAACACTTAAAAACACAAAAGCCTTGCACTGATGTGCAAGGCCCAGGGGCACTACTAAAAAAATTTACCGCCAAAACGAAGGCGATCTAAACGCTAATCAATGCGGCCCAGCAACTCTTTAGCTTCCGATTTCTGAGTATCATCGCCTTCTTGCTCAACCTCACCCAAAATATCCTTAGCGCCCTCACTATCACCCATGTCGATATAAGCACGGGCTAAGTCGAGCTTAGTCGCAACTTCATCAGTATCCGCTAAGAAGTCCAGCTCATCATCCATATCGTCGGAGCCAGAGGCTGCAGCATCTAAACCCTCAGCCGTGAATTCCGACAGATCAGCATCAATAACCCCAGCATCTGGAACGAACTCGGCGAAAAGTTCATCTTCTGATTCTGATTGCAAAGTATCGCCATCAAGCTCTGAAGCAACAGCCTCAGTAACTACTGCTTCATTGACACTTACAGGAATGTCTAGATCAAGATCGAAATCATCCATCTCCTGATCCAGCGCAGCGACGTCCAAATCTTCGAGGTCAGAATCGATATCTTCTTCAATAGATAACGCTTCACCAAAAGTGATATCAATATCGGCGATTGCATCCTGCTGTATCTCAGTCAACAATTCCGCTTGGTCCTCATCCGCTGAGCTCGGTGAACCGGCACCTTCAGCGATTGGCACTGCAGTAACTTCGGCTGGCTCAACCGCTAAATCATCAGAGAGATCTAGGTCTGCTGCCGAGGTATTAGCAAGGTCGTCCTGATAAGACATATCAAAGGATTCGTCTAAGCCGGCAGCATTAAGATCATCACTAATGTCCAAACTTAAATCCAAATCATTCAAAGAGGCAGACTCCAGACCAGCATCGGCGTCCGCATTAGTGTTTAAATCGGATGTAAAATCAGCGCCGAGATCCGCATCATCCAAGCTTAGATCGAGATCCAAATCTAACTCGAATTCATCAGCAATTGGAGCAGTCCCCTCATCGGGAAGCGTGAGATCTAAGTCCAGATCATCGGCTTCAGAAACCTCTATTGCATCTAAATCGAGATTTGGCAGATCAATTTCACTGTCAAGCGGCAAAAGATCCTCAGCGCTGTCAACAACAGTTTCACTAGCATCCAACTCAAGCAGCTCATCTGCTGCGCCCAGCTCAAAACCATCAACACTTAAATCTTTATGTTCAGCAGTAGATGACGAACCACCCTCTAATAATAAGGCATCCAAGTCATCACTAAGACTCTCGGTCATAGGGGCAGCAGCATATGCCGTCGCACCAGAAAGACCGCTGCGCAGCTCTACCGCGCGGCTTATGGCGGCATTGTCACCAAGCTCTTCAAGACGTGAATAATACTGATCGAAGCCTTCGGTATTTTTTGACTCGCTGTATACTTCGAGTAATTTAAGCAGTACCGGAATTTGATTGGCATCATCCTCCAGTGACTTGAGCAACATCTGCTCGGCCTGATCGAGTTTACCGTAAGCTATATAAATATCGACCTCACCAACGACATCTCCCGTTTCAGCTTCGGCGGTATTTTCTACAGGCTGCACATCAAAAGATTCAGCGTCGATAGTAGTCTCGAGGTTATCGTTAGCCGCTACAGAGTCGTCATCTAACTCTGGTGAATCCAATTCATCAACAGCATCGGGCTCGGCAGAAATAGCAACTCCAGCTAACTCTTCCGTCTCATCAAACTCTTCAAACTCTTCAAAATCATCGGACTCTTTGCGCCGGCGCAAAAACATCCAAACACCACCGATAAGCACCAGCAAGCCAGCACCGATATAGACGATATTTCCCATGGCCAGATCTATCCAGCTTTTATCGTTTGAAGGTGCTCGACGTACGACTTTATTCGAACGTTTCGGCTTGGCTACAACTTTTGCCTCTGTAACCTGATTCGTAGCTGTAACCGCAGCCTCTGCAGAATCAATATCAGCTCCAGATTCGGTTTCAGTAGCATCGAGCAACTGCCCCGATGCCTCTTCTGAGCTTTGCTCAGCCAACTGCATGTCACGCAAATCGTTATTAGCGATTTCCATCATGCGTTCCATGGTCTCGATTTGCGCCTCGAGATCACTAACACGAGATTTCAACTCACCGTTTTGGCGATTACTTTTATCCAGTTCTTCTAGCGAAATAGCCCTTTCATTATCAAGCGCCTCACCACGGCTACCATCACTACCTGCACCATAGCCAGTATTACCACTATCGGTATCGACGCCCAGCTTAACCCGACCCTCGACTTCAGTTGGGTTGCGGCGAACAGCCGATGAACGATTAGCGGCGTCTAGCGGTGCAGCTGACTCTCGCCCAGCCGTTTTACCTGTCCAGGCAGTATTCTGCTCGGCGACTTGACTAATAGCCTGACGAGCAGTCATGTCCAATATTTCATTATGACTAGGAATGCGCAAAACCTGGCCTTTACGCAGCAGATTAATATTGTCGTTAATGAACGCGTCCGGATTAGCCCGCTGAATAGCCAGCATGGTCTGTTGTACCGACAGGCTGCGATCAGGACGCACCTTTAATGCGATACCCCACATGGTATCAGTGGCACTGACGGGGCCGTAAACACTACCGTCCTGCGACGTTGACGCGTTAGAGCTCGGGCGCGATACAGGTATAGGCTGTGACTTCACCGAATCGTTAGCAGGCTGCCTAACCGTATTGTTGCGCGGTGCATTTGTCTCGGTGCGCTGAATAGGACGTACACGGTCATTACTAAACGTAGGCAAGTCCATCAGCAACGTGTATTCACGTATAAGATTACCGCTGGTCCACTCTGCTTTAAGCAAAAAATTCAGATAAGGTTCATTGACCGGATTACGGGTTGTTACACGCACAACAGGACCAGAAGTACTACCGAGATCGATAGTGAATTTAAGGCCGGTCAGAAAATAGAGACGGTCGACACCGGCTCGCTGAAATTCTTCGAGCGCCGCTAAATTCACCAATATCTCATCTTTCGACAAGTCTTTTATGTTGAGCAACTCTATTTCAGCATCGAGCGGCTGATTCAGCGCAGAGTTGAGTTTTAACTCGCCCAGCCCAAGTGCACTGGCCAAGTCGGCCCCCAAGGCACTAGCCAAACCAACGGCCAAAGCCAATTTACGAAGACGCATACAATGAACCTTTTATTATCCTAAAGCTCTAGCCAGTAGGGCTAAGTCGAAATACTGCGATACCACCTGTGTAGCAAAGTCAGTCTTCATTGAGCTTTAGTGAGTGTAAAGTTTGTGTGAGCCGAGTTACACAAAGCGCGTCACAAACCTCGAATAATTCTTCAGTTATCCTTGTAAGTATTCATTATAAAACGTTTTTTATCAACTTAACCCCGTGTCAAAGCGACTCAGGAGAAAAAGCGTTCAAACTGTTCATTTAAGGCACAACTTTTTTGTGAGAAAGGTCACACTTAAGAACCTAAAAGGGTGCCAAATGGCACCCTTTTAGGTTAAAAAACTAATTCTAAGCTTGCTTTAAAATACCCAGCATACGCCGGAGCGGTTCAGCAGCTCCCCACAACAACTGATCACCCACTGTAAAAGCATTTAAATACTCAGGCCCCATACTCAACTTACGTAAACGACCCACTGGCACAGTCAATGTACCTGTAACCGCAGTCGGGGTAAGATCACGCAGAGTCGCATCGCGATCATTTGGCACAACTTTGACCCAATCATTGGCGGCAGCCAACATAGATTCAATATCAGCTAAAGGCACGTTCTTCTTGAGCTTAATAGTAAGCGCCTGGGCATGACAACGCATCGCACCAATACGCACACAAGTCCCATCAACAGGAATGGGGTTACCATCGGTACCGAGAATTTTATTGGTCTCGGCTTGCGCCTTCCACTCTTCACGGCTCTGACCATTTTCCAACTGTGTGTCGATAAATGGCAGCAAGCTACCAGCCAGAGGGGCACCGAAGTTATCCGTAGGAAAATCGCCACCACGCATAGTCGCGGCCACCTTGCGGTCAATTTCCAAAATAGCAGAAGCTGGGTCAGCCAATTCCGCGGCTACATTATCTCGAATAGAGCCCATCTGAGAAATCAATTCACGCATATTGCGCGCACCAGCACCCGAAGCCGCCTGATAAGTCATAGAGGTGGCCCACTCAACCAAGCCCTCATTAAACAAACCGCCCAGCGACATCAACATCAAACTAACGGTGCAATTGCCGCCAACAAAATTCTTAACGCCCTTGGTGATGCCATCTTTAATAACGTCCATATTGACCGGATCAAGCACGATCAATGCGTCATCATCCATACGCAAACTAGACGCTGCATCAACCCAGTAACCAGTCCAACCCTCGGCGCGCAGCTTGCCAAATACCGCCTTGGTGTAATCGCCACCCTGACACGTCAGAACTGCATCCAGTTTTTTCAACTCGGCAATATCGTGTGCATCTTTTAGCGCCGGAACGTCGATACCAATATTTGGACCTTTACCCCCCACATTAGAAGTCGTAAAAAATACCGGCTCAATATCGGCAAAATCATTTTCGGCCAACATCCGCTCCATTAGAACCGAGCCGACCATACCACGCCAACCTACAAAACCAACTCTCATGACTATCTCCTAGATTCTCAAAATTCTTTATGGCCGTTTATGCTGACAATGCCTCTACTACAGCATCACCCATTTGGGCTGTGGATACTTTTTCGGTGCCTGCAGTATAAATGTCGGCCGTACGTAACCCCTGATCCAAAACTTTACTAACCGCTAGCTCAATCGCTTCTGCTGCCGCGTTCATATCCAATGAATAGCGCAACATCATCGCCGCCGACAATATAGTTGCCAGTGGATTGGCAATGCCTTGACCGGCAATGTCTGGCGCAGACCCATGGCAAGGCTCGTACATACCACGACCGTTTTTGTCCATAGACGCCGATGGCAGCATACCGATAGAACCGGTTAACATAGCGGCGCAGTCCGACAGAATATCGCCGAACATGTTGCCCGTAACCAGCACGTCAAACTGCTTAGGCGCACGCACTAGCTGCATTGCAGCGTTATCGACATACATATGGCTAAGCTCAACATCTGGATACTCTGGCGCTAAACGGTCCATCACTTCACGCCAGAGCACGGTGGCCTCAAGTACATTAGCCTTGTCAACCGAGCATAATTTTTTACTGCGCTTTTGCGCTGTAGCAAAAGCGTTGCGACCAATACGCTCAATCTCACTCTCGTTGTATTTATAGGTGTTGTAACCTTCGCGCTCGCCATTTTCCAGCGTGCGAATACCGCGCGGCTCACCAAAATAGATGCCGCCCGTTAATTCACGAACAATCAAAATATCCAAACCAGAAACCACTTCAGGCTTCAGGCTTGAGGCATCGGCCAACTGTGGATACAAAATTGCTGGACGCAGGTTAGAGAACAAATCCAGTTCGGAGCGCAATTTCAACAGGCCTTTTTCCGGGCGAATAGCCCGGTCAAGCTGATCCCACTTAGGGCCGCCAACAGAGCCCATCAAAATGGCATCGGCGCTGCGTGCCTTGCCGAGATCACCATCAGAAAGCGGCACACCGTGCACATCGATAGCTGAACCGCCAAGCAAACCCTCATCAAACTGTAAACCCAAGTCAAAACGGGCATTAACAACATCTAATACTTTTTTGGCTTCAGTAACAATTTCAGGACCAATACCGTCACCCGGCAAAATAAATACATTCTTTGACATAAAACAGCTTCTCTATAAAATTTTATTTAATGACGTCAAACATCCACGGCGACAGCTGCTTGCGTTCAATTTCATAAGCGTTAATAGCATCGACATCCTGCAGCGTTAAGTCGATGTCATCGAGGCCATTGAGTAAGCAGTGCTTGCGAAAATCATCCACCTCAAAAGCAAAGCTCTCACCCGCTGGTGTAGTAACCTTTTGTGTCTCTAAATCGACGAATAACTGATAGCCCTCAACGGCATACATTTGCGCAAATAACTGCTCAACCACCTGCTCGTTTAAAACTATCGGCAAAATACCATTTTTAAAGCAATTATTAAAAAATATCTCGGCATAACTTGGCGCAATCACACACCGAAAGCCATAGTCATCCAGCGCCCAAGGCGCGTGTTCACGGCTAGAGCCACAGCCAAAATTCTCACGCGACAGCAGCACACTAGCACCTTGATAGCGTGATTGATTAAGCGGAAAATCTTTATTTAGCGGACGGCCTTCGCAAGACTGGTCTGGCAAGCCTTCATCGAGGTAGCGCAATTCATCGAACAAGTTCTTACCAAAACCCGAGCGCTTAATCGACTTCAAAAACTGCTTCGGAATAATCATATCGGTGTCGACATTGGCGCGATCCATCGGGGCCGCAACACCCGTCAACTGAGTAAAGCTTTTCATAATAATTATCCTGTATTAAACCGCCGAGCCATCAATAAAAGTACGCACATCAACAAAATGACCGGCAACACCTGCCGCCGCCGCCATTTCAGGGCTCACCAAATGGGTGCGCCCGCCATAACCCTGACGTCCTTCAAAATTCCGATTGGAAGTGGAAGCGCAATGCTCGCCATTACCGAGCTTGTCGGCATTCATTGCCAAACACATCGAGCAACCTGGTTCGCGCCATTCAAAGCCTGCGGCTATAAATATTTTGTCCAAGCCTTCTGCCTCAGCTTGAGCTTTAACTTCGCCCGAGCCCGGCACCACAATGGCGTCAATAACGCTGGCTGCTTTTTGGCGCCCTTCAACAATACTGGCCGCAGCACGCATATCTTCAATGCGTGAGTTAGTGCAAGAACCTATAAATACGCGGTCAATAGCAATATCTTTAATCGCCTGCCCCGCCTTTAGCCCCATGTAAGCCAATGCACGCTCAATATCGTTGCGCTTCACCGCATCGCTCTCATCTTTGGGGTTGGGCACACACGCATCCACCGGCAACACCATCTCTGGTGATGTGCCCCAGCTAACTTGTGGCTCAATAGCTGAACCGTCGATTTCAACTATTTCATCAAACACTGCGTCAGCATCACTGACGTAGTCTTTCCACTGCGCTACGGCCAAGTCCCACTGTTCGCCTTTTGGCGCATAAGTACGGCCCTTAACATAATCGAAAGTGATGCCGTCAACCGCAACCATACCCGCGCGGGCACCCGCCTCAATGGCCATATTACAGACGGTCAAGCGGCCTTCCATACTCATCGCTCGGAACACTTCACCGCCAAATTCCATCGCAAAACCGGTGCCGCCTGCGGTGCCGATCTTAGCAATAATCGCCAACACAACATCTTTTGGGGTAACCCCCACACCGAGCTTGCCATCAACGCGAATCAACATATTCTGCATTTTCTTAGCGACCAAGCACTGAGTCGCCATCACATGTTCAACTTCACTGGTGCCTATACCGTGCGCCAATGCACCCAAAGCGCCGTTAGTCGCTGTGTGCGAATCGCCACAAACAACGGTCATACCGGGCAAGCAAGCCCCTGTTTCAGGACCAACGACATGCACAATGCCCTGACGACTGTCATTAATCTTAAATTCAGTCACGCCGAATTCATCGCAGTTATCATCCAGTGTCTGCACCTGAATGCGCGATACAGCGTCCTCGATACCTGCTACACCGGAGGCTCGTTCAGCACTAGTAGTGGGCACGTTGTGATCGGGCGTAGCGAGAATAGAGTCCACTCGCCACGGCTTGCGTCCCGCTAGGCGAAGCCCTTCAAATGCCTGGGGCGAAGTCACCTCGTGCACAATATGACGGTCGATATAAATAAGGGCCGAACCATCGTCGCGCTGCTTTACCAAATGCGCGTCCCAGAGCTTGTCGTATAATGTTTTGCCTGCCATGAGGTACTCTCTTCTATTAATATTTGCGGCTAATCTGAAACGGTTTTATATCCGTTTTCTATGGGGTTCATTTTACGACCACAGCATAAATAAAACAAATTCATCTTTCTTATGGTTTGCATTCCATAATGGAATGACTGCATAATTATTGTATGGATCACCAACACTTAAACGCCTTTGAAACCGTCGCCCGCTTGGAATCTTTTTCAGCCGCAGCAGAACAGCTGCACCTTACCCAGCCGGCCATCAGCAAACGTATCGCCGCGCTAGAAAACCAGTTAAAGTGCAAATTATTCGACCGCATTGGCCGCCAAGTCCAGCTCACCGAGGCCGGCCGGCTATTGCAACCCAAAGCGCGGCAAATACTTCAAGCACTGACCGATGCTAAGCGCGATATAGACGAATTGCAGGGCACAGTTGGCGGCAAGCTTTGCTTGGCAACCAGTCACTATGTCGGGTTACACCACCTCCCCCCATTGCTAAAAAGCTACTGCCAGAAATACCCTGAAGTAGTCTTAGAGCTGAATTTTCTGGACTCGGAAAAAGCTCACCAGGCCATTAGTTACGGCGACTATGACCTAGCCGTAGTCACCCTGTCAGAACAGGCCAAGCAAAATAGCGGCAACAACTATTACAAAGGCTTACTGGCGACCCAACTGTTACGCGAAGAACTGTGCTTTGTAGTGGCCTGCGAACACCCGCTGGCAACAGCGTCCAACCTGCAACTGACTAATCTCAGTGCCCACCCTGCCATTTTGCCCGATTACACTACCTACACCAGCAGCTTGGTCAAAGATCTATTTGATCGCGAGCAAATCGCACTCAGCATTAACATGGCCACCAATCACCTCGACGCCATTAAAATGATGGTTTCCATTGGCCTCGGCTGGGGCGTACTGCCGAAATCAATGCTCGATAACAGCCTTACTCAATTACAACTCAATAACGCCTCGCTCTCGCGCCAACTCGGCTATATTCATCAGCGCGATCGCAGCCTGTCCAATGCGGCCCAAGCCTTTATCAATGAAATGAATAATGCCCTAGTCAAGTAGGCAACTGATAAACTTAGATTTTATACAAAACAGCGCCAACAACAATGCATAAAGTCGAACAGCTGCGCCGCCAGCGCCTGCAAGAATCGAGCAAACCCTTTCTTTCGCGCGGCAGCAGGCTTAAACGGTGCGACAACTGTCAGCTTGGCAAGGATCACTGCATCTGCCAGCTGCTAAAAAAGGATCACAGCCACTGCGATCTAATCTTAATTATGCATCGCAATGAACTCTTAAAACCCAGCAACAGCGGCCGCCTAATTGCCGACACCCTGCCAGACAACACACACGCCTATATCTGGTCGCGCACAGAACCAGAACCGGAATTGTTGGCATTGCTGAACCAGTCAAACCGTCAATGTTTATTGGTTTTTCCACCCAAGGAAGATGACCCACAAGAAAGTTTCAGCAGTCTAGCCGTGAAGGAAAAATTAGATGGCCAGTGGCGAGACAAAAAAACAACACTGATAATGTTGGACGGAACCTGGAAGCAAGCGCGAAAAATGCACGCCAAAAGCGACTACTTGAAAAGCATACCCATCTTATTGTTGTGCGAACAAGATATAGCCGATTGCGCTGGAAAATACGCCATGCGCCGAGCGCACGCTCCCAGCTTAAGCTCCACATGCGAAGCCGCTATCATTGCCCTAAACGCCATAGGCGAAAAGCAAGCCAGCCAAAATCTGCAACAAAATTTCACCCACTTCAACAACGCCTACGTCGCCAGCCGAGGTAATATTCGGCCTAAAAATGTAATGTAAAAATTTAACTGAGGTCAAATTTATCGGCATCTAAATAAGCGGGAAAGTTTCGCCGATAAGCGTGTAACTCTGTCGCCGAGAACGAAGATAACGCCGCCCCTTCATTAAATTGCATATCCGACAGGATTTCGCCGCGCGCATCAAAGGCGAGACTATCGCCACTGTAGCTAAGCCCTTTAGCATCGACACCCATACGATTAACTCCAACCACGCAGGCCTGATTTTCGATGGCGCGCGCTTGCAATAAAGTGCGCCAGTGATTGCGACGAGCTTGGGGCCAGTTGGCCACATAAATTAACAGGTCATAATCGTAACGTTGATTTTCATAGCGATTACGGCAAAAAACAGGGAAGCGCAGGTCGTAACAAATCAGCGGACAGATACGCCAGCCATTAAGTTCGACAATAATTTTTTTATCGCCAGCGCTATAGCGCTGGTGCTCGCCCCCCATACGAAACAAATGGCACTTATCGTATTCTTCAAAACTGCCATCGGGGCGCATCCATATCAGACGATTTACATAGCAACCGGGCTCACTCTCGACAATTAAGCTGCCAGTAATAACCGCCCC
>CAJWZU010000026.1 GCA_913050115.1 uncultured Cellvibrionales bacterium | reverse complement strand
GCGGGGTCCATGCACCGGTTTCATCATCAAAGTTTTCAGTAGTAAGCGTGTCCAACGCACCAGAAGCATAATTAGTGCGTTGATTAAATTTTTGAGGATTGCCATTATCATCAATAAATCTCCCTCGCTGACTGACGTTTCTATTGAGCAGACTCCAGCGCACACCCAGCTCTTCTTCGAAACTGGTGTTGGCAATCACAATACGTGCTTCGATTAGTACCTGACGAATAGGGATGTCGAGCTGATCGACCAGCTTTTTAAAGTTTATCAATCGATCGTCGGTATCTGTGACAATAATCGAGTTAGTGCGCTCATCAACAACCGCAGAACCTCTAGCTGACAGCACAGACCCGGTCGACTGACTACCGCCGTCTCTATCACCTGAGTTTCTATCTTGTTGGTCAGAACCGCTAAACAAGTCAAACATTTCACTGGCACTGGCGTAACGAATGCGTATGTACTCGGTACGCAGTGGCGCTAATTCCTCTAATTGTTTAAGGGTTTCAAGTTCTTGACGTTCGCGTTCAGCAATTTCTGCCGCAGGCGCGACCATTAATACATTACCAATCTGACGCTTATCCAAACCCTTTGTTTTCAGTACTAGATCTAACGCCTGATCCCAAGGCACACTATCGAGGCGCAGAGTAATCCGGCCAGACACAGTGTCACTAGCAACCAAGTTCAACTCGGTAAAATCAGCAATCAACTGCAGAACTGAGCGCACTTCGATATCTTGAAAATTCAACGACAGCTTTTCACCAACAAAAGCAAATTTTGCCTTCTTGTCTTCCAGCTCCTCAAACGACAAAGGTTTAATACTGACAACATATTCATTATCAGCCTGATAAGCTAAATAATCATAATCACCGGCCACCTCTACTTTCAAAGCTACACGATCACCATCATAACTAGCATCGACAAAGCTAACCGGTGTGGCGAAATCAATAACATCCAAACGGCGACGCAACTCTTGCGGCAAAAAGGCATTGGAAAAACTGACAAAAACACCCTCTGCGGTTTGATCAACATCGATACCGACATTACTGTCAGACAACGCAATAATAATTTTACCTTCGCCGTCTTCTCCGCGACGGAAATCAATATCAGTCACTGATATATCGCCGCGCTTTTGCTCTTTACTAGCAGCACCCACCAGCGAAACAGTTTCTTTCAAGTAGCTATCGACATGCTTACTGCCGACTTCGACAATATAAACATTTCCCTCTACCCGAGCGTTGTAAGTCGTCAGTGACTCAAGATTAACGATAAGTCGTGTTCGCTCATCGGTTCCTAACACCACAGCACTTTTTGCATTCTCAAATGATAGCGGAAATTTCTTTTGCTCTAGGGCGCTGTTGGTAGCGGCAAAATCAAGCACGATACGAGCAGGTTTTTCAATGGTATAGCCAGCAGGATCTTCTGGGGCTTCAGAGAAAGACAATTTAATTTCAAAACGCTCAGCCGACAATTCGGAAAAGCGAATATCCTCAAGAGTATTGGCTAAAACCGATAGCGGCGCGGCCAGCAGGATAAAACTCGCCAGTAGAGCACCCGCCTTTCGACTTAGACATAACAACAGTGAATGAGCTCGCATGCTATCTATTCCTTCTCTTTAATCTTTAGAGTTCTTGGACGTTCAACCCAGCCATCGCGGCCATTGGAAACAATTTCTACAATTTCTACGCTGCCGTCATTAGCAGCGACAATACGACCATGATTTTTACCGAGGTAATTACCATTAGTGACGGGGTGTACCTCACCGGTACCATCATCAACCAGGGCCCAAAGCACGCCACCCTGAGTTAATGAACCCACCATCCTTAGCGAGGCTATATTAAAACTTTCCAACACCTCTTTCTCACGATTCAAGTCGGGCTTAACATTCTCACTTGCCGCAACATAGACTTTTTCTGCCTCAGGCAGTGGCACTTCAAAAGGGCTGCGTAAAGTCACCGCACTGTAGCTAAAGGCTTCATAGGGGCGAAAGGTCGGTATCGGTTCAATGGTGCCCTTAGGGCGCTTCTTAACCTCCGCAATGTAATCGCGAAGGTCCTGATTGCCGCTGCCGGTACAAGCTACCAAGGCTAACAGCACGGGAAAAAGCACGAACAGTTTACAATTCATGCTTAACCCTCGTCCGGTGATTTGTATCGATAAGTTTTGGCTTTAATCTTGATCGCCAGCAGCGAGCCACCCTTATCCATTTTAATGTCGTAATCGTGCAAAGTGACAATACGAGGCATAGCGGCAACACCACTGACAAAGGAACCCATATCGTGATAACCACCAACCATATCAATATCAATTGGCAATTCAATATAAAACTCTTTGGCTCGCTCTGGCAGCAACTTGATACTGTTAATATCTAGGCCACTTTCGGCGCCGCGCTCATCTATATCCTCTAGTAAACCCGGCACTTCAGTATCACTTGGCAACTGAGACACAAGCGCTGCCAAGGATTTTTTCATCTCTTCTTTTTGTGCACGATAAGCATCCAGATTAGCCGCTTCAAAACTTTTTAGTTCAAACGAGCGCCTTAACTCAGTTTCTTTGGCAACGACTCGATCTAAATTAATATTTAAATCTTTCACCAACATAAAATAGGTCAGCGCCGCAATCACGACGACTGCAAAGATACACACCGCCATTTTCGCCACTGCGGGCCATACACCTATACGGTCGATATCAATATCATTGACATCAAAATCTTTTATCTGCTCAACTACATCGGCTAGAGCCATATTAAAGCTCCTCTTCTTGGGACTGTTGCTGCGATTTAGGCACTTCAGTCTGAACAGTCATAACAAATGCATTGGCTTGATCGCCGTACTCGCTAGCATCTTTCACTGACGTTAGATTAGGTGTAGCAAACCAGCCTGATTCATCTAAATTGCGCATCAAGCTTGAAACTCGATTATTGGATTCCGCAATACCTTCAAGGCTAAGGACCTTACCGCGACTAGTCAGCGTCGTCAGGAAAACTCCGTCCGGTATTGCCCGCACCATTTCATCAAAATGACGCACTATCACGGGCCTAGTGCCCTGCAAATCCTGAATCACCTTCATTCGATCAAGCAGCTCAGCCTTTTGTTTTTTAAGCTCTTTAATTTCCCGAACCTGCTTGCTCAAAACTGCAATTTCAGTATCAAGAAGAGTATTTCGAGCCTTTTGATCTGAAATAGAACTTTCAACAGTGCTCACCCAAAGAAATGATGCCACCGCCGCAAACACGCAAACTCCAGCGAGCAACGAGAAAAACTCTCTCTTCTTTTCTGCCCGGTACTGTTCGCGCCAAGGTAATAGGTTGATGTTTGCCATTAGCAAAAACTCCTCATGGCAAGTCCTGTCGCGATCATCATTGAGGGCGCATCATTGGTCAGCGCCGCAGCATTAACCTTGGAAGAAACCGACATATTGGCGAAAGGGTTAGCTACAGATGTCTTGGCACCGAGTTTTTCTTCGATAATTTCCACCAAACCATCCATCGCGGCCACACCGCCCGCTAAAACGATTTGATCTACATCGTTGTACTGACTCGAGGAAAAGAAGAACTGCAGTGAACGAGTCACCTGCTGCACCACAGCCTCTTTGAACGGCTCCAAAACCTCAAGTTCATAATCGTCTGGCAAACCGCCCTGTTTTTTGGCCAGACCCGCCTCAGCTGTAGAGAGACCGTAACGACGCTGAATTTCTTCAGTTAGCTGCTTACCACCAAACAATTGCTCGCGGGTATAAACAGTTTTACCGCCAACAAGCACACTTAATGTGGTCATGGTTGCCCCGACATCGACAATAGCGACCACCATGTCGTCATCGTGATCTTCAAATTGTGCGGTTAGCAAGGAGAAGGCGCGCTCCATAGTATAGGCCTCCACATCGACAACTTTGGCAACGAGACCAGCCTGCTCTAACACGCTTTGCCGGAGGTCAACATTTTCACGACGACAGGCCGCAAGCAACACTTCAACCTGTTCAGAGCCTCGCTCGGACAGGCCTTGCACCTCAAAATCGATAGCGACTTCTTCAAGCGGATAGGGAATGTACTGGTCGGCTTCAACGGCTATCTGTGCTTCCATGGCATCTTCAGACAAACCTGCTGGCATTTCCACCACTTTGGTAATTACCGCAGAACCAGCCACAGCAACCGCTGCATCACGCACTTTAGACCGCGACATTTTCACTAGCTCGCGCACAACCTCGGCCACAGCTTCTTCGTCACTAATATTTTTTTCTACCACGACATTAGGTGGCAAGGCCTTTACAGCATAGCCTTCGACCCGGTAGGTGTCGCCCTGACGACTTAGCTCCAGCAATTTTACTGACGTAGAGCTGATGTCGAGCCCTATAACAGGTTTTTGCTTTCGCTCAAAGAGTTCAAATATACCCATTTTTCTATCTATATCCGCAACTTACGTATTATTGATGTTATAGCACTTTAACTGAAGACTGCACCAAACTATACAATATGTAAACCCTGAAAAAGGTCGTATAATACAGGCCACCCCCAAACTGTGAGCTAAGCCATTATTTCTTATGGGAAAATACATATTTCAAAACAAATACATTTCCGTCTTGTCATGGCTATCCCTAGCCGGTATCTGTGGCAGTACCCTGTTATTTGCCGGACTCTATCTTTACCTTAGTCCCAAATTACCAGCTGTTGAAACTTTGCGCCAAGTTAAACTGCAAACCCCGCTGCGCATTTATTCTAGCGACGGTCTGCTAATCGGTGAGTTTGGCGAAAAACGACGCTACCCGATCGCCTATAAAGATATCCCGCAATATTATATTGACGCCATATTAGCGGCCGAAGATGATCAATTCTACGCGCATAATGGAGTTTCTATTAAAGGACTTATGCGAGCCGCCTCACAACTTTTGCAATCGGGTCATATCCAAACCGGCGGTAGCACTATTACCATGCAAGTCGCGCGAAATTTCTTCCTCACCCGCAATCAAACATTTGCCAGGAAGTTCAATGAGATTTTACTAGCCTTGCAAATTGAACAAAAACTTAGCAAAGCCGAAATTCTTGAGCTCTACGTCAATAAAATCTATTTGGGCAATCGCGCCTACGGCATTCAAGCATCTGCTAATGTTTACTATGGCAAAGGCATTGATCAATTAAGCTTGGCCCAGTTAGCAATGATTGCCGGTTTGCCTAAAGCACCTTCGGCCTACAACCCAATTGCCAATCCAAGCCGTGCACTGATTCGTCGCGACTGGATTCTCGACCGTATGTTAGAGCTAGGTTATATAGACAGCGGTGAGTTCAACACCGCCAAGGCCGAAGCGGTCACCGCTAGCTATCACGGCTCACCACTGGATTTACACGCACCCTACATTGCCGAACAAGCCCGTAAAGAAGCTATTCAATTATTAGGGAAAAGCGCCTACACCGAGGGCTATCGTGTTTACACTACTGTTGATAGCACCTTGCAAGACAAGGCTCAAAGTAGCGTAGTTACTGGCCTGTTAGATTACGATCATCGCCACGGCTACCGCGGCCCTGAAGCAACACTGCCGCCACTGGCCATTTCATCGGAGCCCACAGTAGACGAAACACAACTCTACGCTGAGTGGCTGGCAAAACTGAATAAACTTCCTGACGTGGCTGGGCTCAAAGCTGCTGCTGTAACAGCCGTGCATAACAACTCAATCGATGTATTGCTTGCCGACAGCAGCAGTGCCGCCCTTAGCTGGGAGGACGGCTTGTCCACTGCACGCCGCTACCTTAGCGAAAACCGGCGCACCGCTGCACCTAAAACCGCTGCCGACATCATCGCGGTTGGCGATGTCATTCGCATTGAGCAAGCCGACCGTGACGGTGAAAACACTTGGCGACTCCGACAAATTCCAGCAGCGCAAGCGGCTCTAGTTTCGCTCAACCCCGAGAATGGAGCAATCCTGTCAATGGTTGGCGGCTTCGACTTCCAACAAAGTCACTTTAACCGCGTCATTCAAGCCGCGCGCCAGCCTGGCTCCAACTTCAAACCCTTTATTTATACCACCGCACTGGAAAACGGGTTCACTTCCGCTACTATTATGAATGACGCACCGATCGTCTTTAATGACTCAGGTCTTGAAACAGCCTGGCGCCCCGAAAATGCCAGTGGTAAATTCTTTGGCCCCACTCGCTTGCGTCAAGCGCTGTATAAATCCCGCAACCTTGTCTCCATTCGCGTGCTACGTGGCATTGGCATCGACAACGCACTCTCTGGCCTCGAACGCTTTGGTTTCGACACCAGTGACATGCCGCGGGTCTTATCCTTAGCGCTTGGTAGCCACGCTTTAACACCACTTCAAATCGCCACCGGTTATGCTGTGTTTGCCAACGGTGGCTTCCGCGTAGAGCCCTTCTTAATAGACTCTATCGAAGATGTCGATGGTAAAAACATTTACCTCAGCCAACCGCTAACTGTTTGTCGAGACTGTGATGACCAAAGCAAACTTGAAGAGCACACAGTAGAAGTTATTGACATCGAAGCATTAGAAAACTTGGCGAATAACGAGGCCAGCGAAGACGATATCAATATAGCTCCAGCGGACATTGAATTTGCTGCGAAAAGCAAAGAGCTACCTGCCGCCCCTCGCGTACTTGATCCGCGGGTCGCCTACATTATTGACTCTATGCTGCGAGACGTTGTTCAGCACGGTACCGGCCGCCGTGCTCGCGCCCTAGGTCGAACTGACATAGCAGGCAAGACCGGCACCACCAACGGCCCTCGTGACGCCTGGTTTTCAGGCTACAGTCCCAGCGTCATCACAACGACTTGGCTCGGCTTCGACCGCAACACCCCATTGGGTAGAAATGAATACGGCGGTTCGGCCGCACTGCCGATCTGGCTTGATTATATGCAGTTGGCACTAATTGAACATCCAGAAGTCCCAAAACAGCAACCTGATGGATTAGTGACCGTTCGCATAGACCCTGCAACAGGACTACGGGCCCAGCCCGGTAGCAGCAATGCCATTTTTGAAATATTCCGCGCCGGCAATGAGCCACAGCTGATCGAAACCGAATCGATGGCGATAGATGGCAACAGCGTGACTGAAGAGCTACCGGAGGAGATCTTTTAAGCGTGAATGAATGGTTCTTTCAATCGAGAAGACGCAGCGCATAGGGCGTGCGCAGATGCATAATATAAGGCTTGTAAGCGTGTTTTTTCTGCTTAGTTAAGGCCTGTTCAGAGCGGTAGATTAACCAGCCCGAAACCTCTATTCGCTTATGCAAAAGCTCTGCCCAGTCGTAATCAGGAAAGTATGCGCGGTCAGCTGCGGTCACTTTCAGCACCAAAGGAACATCCAGTTCCAGCCACCAGGTGCCATTTTTAGTGATTGTTTCAACCCGCCCGCGTACTCGACGAAAACCTGTCTCTTTGCTACTAAAATTCTGGACCTGTAGCGGGCGCCAATCGCTGTGCGACCATACACCTAAATTTTTTGAACGCGCCCGCTCGGCGATGAGAGCAAAGCACTTAGCCAAAGCTAGATTGGGCGGTATGGCGATATGAAAAGCCAAACCCTGCCTTAACAAAAAAGTTTCGAGACTATCGCCCTGCGAGTTAAACACATGCGCCAAGATGCGCTTATAGCGGTCGCGTCGCTCAACGTCATAAACCAATCGAACCCGTGTCGACTCAGCGAAAAATTCTGTCACCGCTACTCTAGCGTCATCTGCTAGCGCCTGTGACGCTCGACCACCCCACCGTTTTGATTGGGCCAACTCCGGCGTATTTACTCCCAACAAGCGAATTTTTCGACCATCACTTAACCGCAGAGTATCGCCGTCGTATACATAATCGACATCTGCCCATTCACCGCCGGGCAAAACGCAATCGCTCGCCTCAACACTCAAAATAGGCAGTAGCACACAAATAACACCCACAAAAAAAGCGCCCATAGGCGCTTTTTTTGTGTCTTCGAAGAAGTTAAGCAATGCTTACTTCTTACCGCCAATGCGGCTGCCGAAGCGCTTCTGGAAGCGGTCAACACGGCCACCGGTATCAGCAGTCTTCTGCTTACCCGTGTAGAAAGGGTGGCACGCAGAACAAATATCAAGATTGAGATCCTTGCCCATAGTAGACTTAGTCTCAACAACGTTGCCACAGCTGCAAGTTGCAGTAATAGCGGTATAATTAGGGTGAATTTCGTTTTGCATGTTTTACCTTTGCCTTTGTGTACCGCCACTCGATCTTGTGTCGAGCACCGTACAACGGTTAGTGTAGTTAAATTTAGACGGCGGATTTTAAGTGTTAAGCCGTCGACGCGCAAGCGATTTACCCATCACTTAACTAACCTCCTTTCACAGAGCAGAACTGTAGCTTGAAAATACTCGAAATTGCTCTAGCCACCCCTCTGCGACGCAGCTTTGACTACCTGCCGCCTGCAGATACAGACCCCGACAACCTTAAACCGGGCATGCGACTTAGAGTCCCTTTTGGTCACCAACAGCTGTGCGGCCTGTTACTTGAGGTCAAAAACCACTCCAGCCTACCCGTTAAAAAGTTAAAACCGGCGCTGGCGCTAATCGACGACGCACCTCTGATTCCGCTCGAGCACCTAAAGCTACTGCGGTGGGCCGCCAACTACTATCAGGCCCCCGTGGGTGACGCTTTATTCACCACACTGCCAACACTTTTGCGTCAAGGCGCCGCCGCCGTATTAAGCGGCGAGACCCACTGGCGTCTCTCCACCGATGGTAAAGGCCTGCCAGTGGGGGCGCTTAAACGAGCCAAGAAACAGGCAGAACTCATCAAAACACTGCAGTCAGGCCATATCAACCGCACCGAACTCTGCCGACTCAATATTAGTCGCGCCACCGTAAAAGCTCTACTCGATAAGAACCTAATAGAAGAGTTTGACCTTCTGCCCAGTTACACCATCGACAGTATTCCACATCACCCCCTGCTCAGCGAAACACCGCTGTTGCTCAACATCGAACAAAAAAATGCACTCCAACACATTGATTTAAAAAACTATACCGCCTATTTGCTCGAGGGAACTACCGGCAGCGGTAAAACAGAAGTTTACCTGCAGGCCATAGAGCGAGTATTAAATGATGGTAAGCAGGCATTAGTGCTGATTCCCGAAATCGGCCTAACACCGCAAACCATTGGCCGTTTTGCCCGCCGATTCAACACACCAATCGCCACTTTACACTCAGGTCTAAGCGACAAAGAGCGCTTACAAGGGTGGCTGCGCGCCCGCGAGGGTATTGCTCGCATCATTATCGGCACTCGCTCGGCAGTGTTCACGCCGCTAAAAGAGCTCGGTATTATCATTATCGACGAAGAGCACGACCCTTCATTTAAGCAGCAAGATGGATTCCGCTACTCGGCTCGCGACTTTGCCGCCGTGCGCGCCCAACGCGAGAATATACCACTAGTGCTCGGCACAGCCACGCCAGCGCTAGAGACCCTGCACAATGCTCTTGAGGGCCGCTATAAGCACTTGCATTTAATGCAACGCGCCGGCAATGCCAAGCCACCGGTTTTAAGCGCCATTGATATTCGCCAGCAGACACTGCAAAACGGCTTTGCTAGCGAAACTCTCGACGCTATCAACGACACCCTCGACCGCGGCAACCAGGCTCTAGTGTTTATTAACCGGCGCGGGTACGCCCCGACACTACTGTGCCATGACTGCGGATGGCAAGCGCTGTGCCGCAATTGCGATGCACGCATGACCGTACACCAGCGCCCCTTTCACTTGCACTGCCACCACTGCGACCACCAAGGTCCAATACCACAGCGATGCCCCGACTGCCAAAGCCCTCATATACAAGCCATGGGGCAGGGTACCGAACGCAGCGAAGACGATCTACAGCAAATTTTTCCAAACACTAGAGTGCTGCGTATAGACCGCGATACCACTCGCAAAAAGAACGCCATGGCCGACATGCTCGACATAATTCACTCGGGCGACCCCTGCATATTGGTTGGCACGCAGATGTTGGCTAAGGGTCACCACTTTCCTGACGTCACCTTAGTAGCCATTATCGATGCTGATGGAGGCCTCTTTAGTGCCGATTTTCGCGGCCCTGAACGGATGGGTCAGTTAATCACTCAGGTAGCTGGGCGTGCCGGGCGTGCCGAAAAGCCCGGTCGAGTGGTGATTCAATCGCACTGTATCGACCATCCTTTAATGGAGACCTTACTTAACTATAACTACCACCACTTCGCGCAAATGTTATTAAAAGAGCGATACATAGGCAATTTGCCGCCCTATCGCTACTTAGCGATTATTAAAGCCGAATCAAAATTCGCCAACAGCGCCAATAATTTTCTGCAGCAGGCGCGCAATCTAGCCGAGCAATTACACCCCAGTAGCGTCCAACTCAACTATTTAGGCCCGCTGCCCGCCATTATGGAGAGGCGCAACGACCGCTACCGCTTTCAACTACAAATCAATGCGGCCAAGCGCGGCCCCTTACAACAGCTACTAAAACTGCTGGCGCAACACATGGAAAACCATAAAGATGCCCGCAAAATTCGCTGGGCAATCGATGTTGATCCACAAGATATGTCCTAAATCTTTCCCCAACACCCAACAGCCCTTACAATGGCAGCAGTTTTTATGCTGACTTTCGACCGTAGATAGCAACCATGACTCAAGACTTCGCCAAAAAGCCGCGCCGCAAGGTTCCGCGCTCACCCAAAAAAAAGCCCAAACCTAAGTCTCAGGTTCCCGCTTGGGTATGGTTATTCACCGGCACAGTGGTCGGCGCTTTTGTCATGTTTCTTACTTACCTAGGCGGGCTGCCCAGTAGCAAGAGCACCGCCATTGCCACTACAGAAGCCCCGGTAAAATTCACCTCAGCCACTAATCACACCGCTCGGCAAGACCATGCTGCCCCAAAGCCACGCTTTGATTTTTATCAATTACTAGAAGAGGATAAAGTTGAGGTCCCGCGCAACGCCACCGAGCCCACCAAAAGCGCTGCGCTCAGCAGCGCCGAGCCGATTGAATATCTGATGCAAGTGGGCTCGTTTAAGCGCACAGTAGACGCCGATCGTCTGCGAGCAGAATTACTGATGATGAATATGGATGTCAATATCGAACAGTTTAAAAAACGTAATAACGATAGCTACTACCGTGTGCTAGTTGGCCCTTACCCTAATCGCACTAAAATGAGCAAAGATCGCAGTACTTTAGCCGATAATAAGATCGACATTTGGGTGATCACACGTAAAACCAATATTTAACAAACAAACACACGGCACATCATTCGTACAATTTGCAGTCACGTTATCACAAGTAAAGCCCGCAGCTTTACTTGAATTTTCCTCTTTAACCCCCAACTATTTCTTTAAC
Source organism: uncultured Cellvibrionales bacterium (assembly GCA_913050115.1). Classification (GTDB taxonomy): domain Bacteria; phylum Pseudomonadota; class Gammaproteobacteria; order Pseudomonadales; family Cellvibrionaceae; genus UBA1124. Next base: position 27,362 of record CAJWZU010000026.1, on the reverse strand, counting down.
CCATTAAACATGAACGAAGGAATTCTCTGTGGAACAGTATCGAGGCACCACTATTCTCTCCGTGCGCCGAGGCAACAAGGTTGTTATCGGCGGCGACGGCCAGGTCTCTCTCGGCAATACTATAATGAAAGGGAACGCCCGCAAGGTCCGCCGGCTTTACAATGGTACTGTCATCGCTGGGTTTGCCGGCGGCACCGCAGACGCTTTTACCTTGTTCGAGCGCTTTGAAGCCAAGTTAGAAGCCCACAACGGTCAGCTGGTGCGCGCCGCCGTAGAGCTGGCCAAAGACTGGCGTTCTGACCGCGCGCTACGCAAACTTGAAGCATTGCTAGCTGTGGCCAACGAAGAGGCTTCACTTATTATTACCGGTAACGGCGATGTGATTCAGCCCGAAGACGACCTTATCGCCATCGGCTCCGGCGGCCCTTACGCACAATCCGCCGCGCGTGCCCTGCTCGATCATAACCCCGACATGAGCGCCCGAGAAATCGTTCAGGCGGGGCTCAAAGTAGCCGGCGATATATGCGTCTATACCAACCACACTAATACCATCGAAGAATTGGAATTCTAGGCTGTGATCTTTTTCCCGCATCCTTCGTCAGCGCCGTGCTCGGTCGGTCATGTACTTTTCGTACACTCCCTCCCTGCGCACGGCGCTTCCTCGACTGTGGAAAAAATTTCTATAGCCTCCAAACTCGGAGTGCGAATAAAACTTTATGTCTAACATGACCCCCAAAGAAATTGTCCACGAACTGGATCAACATATAATCGGCCAGAGTGAAGCCAAGCGTGCCGTGGCAATTGCCCTGCGCAATCGCTGGCGCCGTATGCAACTCAGCGATGAGCTGCGCAATGAAGTTACGCCCAAAAATATTTTGATGATTGGCCCCACCGGCGTTGGCAAAACCGAAATTGCCCGCCGCTTGGCCAAATTAGCCAACGCGCCTTTTATCAAAGTGGAAGCTACTAAATTTACCGAAGTAGGCTATGTTGGCCGCGAAGTAGACTCGATTATTCGCGACCTAGTCGATGTGTCGATTAAACTGCACCGCGAGCAAGAAATGAAAAAGGTCGCTTTTCGCGCCGCCGATGCCGCCGAAGAACGCATCCTTGACGTACTGCTACCACCGGCGCGCTCAGAAGATAACGAGGCAAAAGAATCCTCGACCCGCCAGATGTTCCGCAAGAAGCTGCGCCAAGGCGAACTCGACGATAAAGAAATCGAAATCGAAATTGCCGCCGCTAAAATCGGCGTAGAGATAATGGCGCCGCCGGGCATGGAAGACATGACCAATCAGCTGCAGGGTATGTTTTCGTCAATGAAGAACGACAAGACTAAAACCACCAAAATGACGGTAACACAAGCACTAAAACAGATTCAGGACGAGGAAGCGGAAAAGCTGGTGAATGAAGACGATATTCGCTCCACCGCTATAGAAGCGGCAGAACAAAACGGTATTGTGTTTATTGACGAAATCGACAAGGTCGCCAAGCGTCAGGGTTCCGGTGGCGGTGGCGATGTCTCCCGCGAGGGGGTGCAGCGCGATTTATTACCGCTAATTGAAGGCTGCACTGTGAGTACTAAACACGGCATGATTAAGACTGACCATATATTGTTTGTCGCTTCAGGTGCCTTTCATCTTTGCAAACCGTCGGATTTAATTCCAGAACTGCAGGGCCGCCTGCCAATTCGAGTTGAGCTTCAATCACTCACCGCTGACGACTTCGAGCGTATTCTCACCGAGCCGGCCGCCTCACTGACCGAACAGCAAAGTGCATTGCTCGGTACCGAAGGCCTGAATATTAGTTTTAGCGACGACGGCATTCGCCGTATTGCCGAAACCGCCTTTGAGGTTAATGAACGCACAGAGAATATTGGCGCCCGACGTCTGCACACCATGCTAGAACGGCTGTTAGAAGAAGTGTCTTTTTCTGCCGCCGACACCGGCGGAGAACTGGTAATCGATGCCGCCTATGTCGATAAACAACTGGGCGAACTGGCGCAAGATGAAGATCTGAGCCGCTTTATTCTTTAATCGCCGAGACGCAAGACGCCCGTGCGTCTTGCGATAAAATTATGACGCCCATAAAAATTCAGTTACACAAAAAGTCCCGCACTCTCGAACTTGGCTACGCGGCCGGTGAATCGTTCACTTTAAGCGCAGAGTTATTGCGCGTTCACTCACCCAGCGCCGAAGTTAAAGGTCATGGTACTGGACAAGAAGTACTGCAATTTGGCAAATCTGACGTTGCTATTAATAGTGTTGCCGCCGCCGGCAACTATGCGCTACAAATCTATTTCGATGATGGCCATGATTCAGGTATTTATACGTGGAATTATCTGTATGAGCTTTGTATCGAACAGGATAAATTTTGGCAGTTATACATAAACAGACTTAGCGCTGCCGGAAAAGCTCGCGAGCCCAATGTATCCGCTATTAAATTTATTCAACCGTAACAGCACACCCCCGCTTTCCTAGCAAGAATTCAACGTCGGTGCCATAATCCACCTAGATTTTTGCCAACACAACACTTTCAGGGACTCATCAATGGCTATCGCTCGCACTGCCTTTAAAACACTCGCCGCCAGTTCGGTTATTGCCTCCGCTTTTTTCATGGGTGCCTGCAGTGACGATGCCCCCAAACAAGCCCCGCCAGCGCCAGCGGTATCTATATTTAGCGTGCAAAGTTCACCCGTCGGTAAATTCCGTGAGTTTGTGGCGCGCTCTGAAGCCTCGCAAGTAGTCGATTTACGCGCACGTGTGGAAGGTGAAATTATCCGCCGCAATTTTACCGAGGGCGGCTTTGTTCAACGAGGAGAACTTCTGTTTGAAATTGATCGCAGACCCTACCAGGCCACACTAGCTCAAGCGCAAGCCAACCTGGCTGCACGCCAAGCAGAAGAACTGCAAGCAGATGCCGACTATAACCGAGGTAAAGAATTGGCACCCGATGGCTATATCAGCCAATCAGATTTGGGCAAATTACGTTCGGCTTCGAGCCAAGCCGATGCCAATGTAAAAGGCGCTGAAGCGGCATTAGAAACAGCACAAATTAATCTCAATTATACGCACATAACTGCTCCCTTCGACGGTAAAATCGGCAAGCGCCGCTACAATGTTGGCACTCTGGTCGGCCCATCGTCAGAATCACTGGCGACGCTGTCGGCCTCAGATCCTATTTATATTAACTTCCAGCTGGAAGAGAGCGCCTACATTAATTTTCTGCAAAAACGTATGGCCGAAGGCAAGAGTGGGCAGGAACCCGCCCTCGACTTAAGCCTTCGCCTCCCTAATGGTGATGAGTATGGCCAAGCAGGAAAAATCGATTTCGCCGACACTAAAATCGACAGTACTGTAGGCTCGGTTAATTTACGCGCCATTTTCCCCAACACTGAAGGATTAATTCTCCCCGGTTTGTATGTGACGCTACTGGTTGAAAGTCAGCAAAAAGAACAGTTGCCACTGATACCTCAGGCTGCCGTGCAAGAGAACCAGCTAGGTAATTTTGTACTAGTCATTAACAACAAGAATCAAGTCAACACTCGCCATGTTGAGATGGGCCGACGTATGGGTGCCATGTGGGTTGTCAATGGGGGACTCAAAAATGGTGAAAAAATCGTTATCGAAGGGCTACAAAAAGTTCGATCTGGGGTTGAAGTTAATCCAATAGAAAAATCCGTCGACCCTCAGACCGGAGCGGTTGTTGAACTCGACCAAGCAATAAAAACCATGGCTCCTGCAGCTAAAACGGACGTTTAAGGGAGCTTTGTAAGATGATTTCCAAATTTTTTATTTTTAGACCTAAGTTTGCTTTCGTAATTTCCATTTTAATTACTCTTGCTGGTGCCCTGGCGATCGGAGTACTTCCGGTCAACATGTACCCGCAGATCACTCCGCCGGTAGTTCAGATTACCGCTGTTTACCCTGGCGCTAGCGCTCAAGTCATTGAAGAAACCGTTATTCGCCCGATTGAAGAACAGATCAACGGTGTCGAGGACATGCTGTATATAGAGTCTACGGCCAGCAACGACGGATCAGCTGCCATCATGGTGTATTTCGCCACTGGATCCGACGACAACATGGCGCAAGTCAACGTACAAAACCGCGTTGCTATTGCAGAGCCATCACTACCACAAGAAGTTCGGCGCCAAGGTATTACGGTCAAAAAGAAGTCCACCAGTATGCTAATGGGTATTAACCTTATCGGCACAGTGGACCAAATTGATCAGCTCTACCTGTCGAACTACGCGACCAACTACCTGACTGAACCATTAGGACGTATTCCCGGTGTTGCCGGTGCTGAGGTGATGGGAGAAATGACCTATGCCATGCGCATATGGCTCAATCCTAATCGCATGACATCGCTCGGCATTACTGTTTCCGATGTACAAAGTGCTCTCAATGAACAAAACCTGATTGTCGCCGCCGGTAAATTCGGTGCCGCGCCCGCGCCAAGCAACCAACAATTTGAATATTCCATTCAAGCCAGAGGCCGCTTGGCAGATGCAGGTGAGTTCAACGATATTATTATTCGAGCCCGCGAAGATGGCTCCAGCATAAAGTTGCAAGATGTTGCACGTATTGAAATGGGTGCCGAGACCTACGGTATTCAGGCGAGTCTCAACAATCAAGCCACCGCATTTTTAGTGATCTACCAACTGCCCGATGCCAATGCCACCGCGGTTGCCGAGCAAGTTAAAGAACGCATGAAGGAGCTATCTAAAAGCTTTCCCGAAGGACTCCAATACAAAGCCCTTTACGATACCACCGAGTTTATTGACCGTTCGATTGAAGAGGTAGTAATCACATTACTACAGGCCGTAGGATTAGTTATTTTAGTGGTGTTCCTGTTTTTGCAAAACTGGCGCGCCACTATTATTCCCATCGTGGCTATACCGGTGTCGCTGATCGGTACCTTTGCCTGCATGGCTGCGCTCGGTTACTCAATCAACCTTATTACGTTATTCGGCTTGGTACTGGCCATTGGTATTGTGGTCGATGACGCCATTATTGTGATCGAAAACGTCGAACGCATCATGAAGGAAGAGGGACTGTCGCCGCGCGACGCGACCCTTAAAAGTATGCAGCAGGTAACAGGCCCTATTGTTGCCACTACGCTAGTATTACTGGCGGTTTTCGGCCCAGTCGGGTTTATGCCGGGCATAACAGGGGAGCTCTACAAGCAGTTCTCGGTAACTATTTCCTGCGCCGTACTTATCTCCTCTATAAACGCATTAACCCTGTCACCTGCTCTGTGTGCGCTATTGCTAAAACCCAATCAAAAACCTATAGGTTGGCTGCGTCCCGTGGAACTGGGCATCGAAAAGCTAACCGGTAAATACCAAGGTGCTATCGGATGGATCCTAAAGCGCGGCGCCCGCGTGGGCGCTTTAGTAGTATTACTCCTAGTCGCTACCGCTTGGCTGGGCGTCAATGTACCGACTGGATTTATTCCCGGTGAAGACCAAGGCTATGTCTTTGTCGATATTCAATTACCCGACGCTGCCTCTGGTGCGCGCACACAAAATGTTATCGAAAAAATCAGTGATATTGCACTGAAAGACCCTGCTGTCACCGACATTATTACGGTATCCGGCTATAGCCTCATTGGTGGAGCCGGCCCCAATAATGGTCTAGGCATTGTTATGCTAAAAGACTGGGACGAACGCACAACCCCCGAGCTTAGCTTAAGAGGGGTTATTCCTCGTCTTCAAGGCCAGCTTTGGGCCATGCCCGACGCGCAGATCATGGTGTTTAATCCTCCACCAATTCCAGGCTTAGGCACAGGTTCAGGCTTCGAGTTTCAGCTACAAGATGTGCAAGGCCAAGAACCTAAAGATCTGGCTCAGGTACTGAACGGCTTGATCTATGACGCCAATCAACGACCCGAACTGAATCAGGTATTCAGCACCTTCCGCGCGAATGTTCCACAGTACTTTTTGGAAGTGGACCGAGATAAAGCTAAAGCGCAAGGCGTGGCTCTATCGGATGTTTTTCAGACCCTACAAGCCAATCTAGGCTCCCTTTACATCAACGACTTCAATAAGTTCTCGCGTACTTACAAGGTTATGATTCAAGCCGAAGGTGAGTACCGCTCCGGCCCCGCCGATTTATCGAACTACTATGTCCGCAATGTCGACAATGAGATGGTACCTCTGATGACGTTGGCGCAACTGAGCCCGATTCAAGGGCCGACCAGCATCACCCACTTCAACCTCTATCGCTCGGCTAAGGTGTCTGGTCAACCAGCTGCAGGGTACAGCTCGAGCGAGTCGATCGCCGCTATGACCGAGCTGGCCGACAACTTTCCCGGCGGTTTTAGCTTTGAATGGTCCGGTCAGACTAAACAGGAAATTGAAGCCGGTAATCTGGCACCGATTCTATTTACTCTATCAATCATTTTCGTGTTCTTGTTTTTAGTGGCTCAATACGAAAGTTGGACCATTCCTATAGCGGTCATCGCTGCGGTACCGCTAGCAATTTTCGGTGCTCTGGCAGGACTCTATGCGGTGGGTATGTCGAACAACATCTACGCCCAAGTCGGCATGATTCTACTGATCGGCATGGCCACTAAAACGGCCATTCTTATTGTTGAATTCGCCATCGAACAGCGACGTGAAGGCAAAACTATCTTTGAGGCTGCTTACAACGCCGCCCATTTACGCTTTCGCGCCGTACTAATGACGGCACTGTCATTTATTCTTGGCGTACTTCCACTGGTATTTGCCTCGGGCGCAGGCGCCGCTAGCCGTGTATCACTCGGTATGACCGTGCTCTGCGGTATGTTGGCTGCCACTGTCCTCGGCACCTTTTTAATTCCAATTTTCTACCAGTGGGTTCAAACCGCTCGTGAGAAGATCGGTGGTCCAGAAAAAGCAGGGTTAAAATAAGGCCTCCGTTGGAGTGCTGGCCGAGGTTCGCCTCGGCCGATAGTTGCTGATTACGCATGAGGCTAAAGTATCTGCGACGGTTTTTCAGGCGGCTAGTGTAAACCCATCACACAGCAGTACTCGCTGAGCAGGCTAGGTGATAATTAATACATCGCTATCGAAAATATAATGGGCTTTCGCCAAGCTCTTGCCGTTAGACTTCTCGTTAATAGAGCCCCGTCAACAGAGTTCCGTCCACAAAGCCTCTTCGAATTTCCATTTGGCATTAGAAAAGTGTTCGTCTTTCGACGCACTGTCCAGCGATTAGTTAACATCTCTAAACGAGCGAGTTAAATGTGTATTTACTACTGTACTGCGGACACAGCGCAATGGTGACGGCGTAACCATTGAACTAATCACTATTTTAAATCTATACCAGCGTGATACACCGCCCCGAGGAGGGTGAAAGTATCCACAGGGCATAAATACAGGTAATGCAGGAGCAATTACCTGCTCATTCATACTGCCATAAACGCCGAACCGATGTGATCGCTACGGCGTAAATAGACCTTTTTATTTATCGGTCACTTCGATTTTATCGACCTTTTGGAAACCTCTCGGCAGCTTATTGCCGCGCCTTCCGCGCTCACCCAAGTAATGCTCCATATCGCTGGCCTTAAGATTGACATGCCGCTTACCAGAATAAAGCGTTAAATACTGGCCCGGACCGATTAGAGCTAAGCCGGCGACAAACTCTTCCCTAGATTGCACTCGAGCCGAGGGAATATTGATGATCTTATTGCCCTTACCTCGGGCTAGCTCTGGCAGCTCGGTCAACGGAAAAGCCAGCAAGCGGCCCTCGTTGCTAACCGCAGCCAGTATTGTACTGGCTGGGTCAACATTGAGTAATTGTGGTGCCAGCACCCTGGCACCCTTAGGCAGACTTAACGCCGCCTTACCCGCCTTATTCTTGGTGTAGAGGTCACCAAGTTTGGCGATAAAACCGTAGCCCGCGTCGGTCGCCAGCAATATGCGCTGATCATCGGGGCCCATCAGGGCGCCTTCAAAGGTTGAGCCCGAGGGTGGATTAATGCGGCCAGTAACCGGTTCGCCCTGGCCGCGCGCGGATGGCAAGCTGTGAGCCGCGATGGCGTAAGATCTGCCAGTTGAATCCAGCAACAGAACGTTCTGATTGCTCTTACCCTGTACCGCTATTTTAAAGCTATCGCCGGCTTTATAGTTGAGCGCCGAGGGGTCGATATCGTGGCCCTTGGCCGAGCGAATCCAGCCCTTTTCAGAAATGACTACAGTAATGGGCTCGACGCTCAGCAGATCCATTTCGTTCAGCGCCTTAGCTTCGCCGCGAATCACTATAGGGCAACGGCGGTCATCGCCGAACTCTTCCGCAGCGGCAATCAGTTCTTTACGCACGAGAGTTTTTAAACGGCGGTCGCTGCCGAGAAGCTGCACCAGTTTATCGCGTTCTTTCTCTAGAGCTTCCTGCTCTTGGCGAATTTTTACCTCTTCAAGACGTGCCAGCTGGCGCAGTTTAGTCTCTAAGATATATTCAGCCTGCATCTCGACTAAGTCGAAGCGCTCCATCAATACCGGCTTAGGGTGCTCCTCCTCGCGAATAATACGAATCACTTCGTCGACGTTGAGGAACACCACCATCAAGGCGGCCAGACGCAACAGCCGCTCTTCTACTTTGCTGAGGCGATGTTCTAGTCGGCGTCGAGTGGTATCAATGCGGAAACTGATCCACTCCGACAAGATGGTATTTAAGGCTTTAACCTTGGGCTTGCCGTCGACACCGATCATGTTCATATTGACGCGATAGGTGCGCTCTAAATCGGTGCTAGAAAACAGATGGCTCATCAACTGTTCAAGATCGATACGGTTGGACCGCGGCACAATAACTAAGCGCGTCGGGTTTTCGTGGTCCGATTCATCGCGCAAATCCGCTACCATCGGCAATTTTTTGGCCTGCATTTGGCTGGCGATCTGTTCCAGAATTTTGGCACCACTGACTTGATGCGGCAGTGCCGTGACCACCACGTCGCCGTCTTCTTTGTGCCAGATAGCACGCATACGTAAGCTGCCCCGACCCGTCTCATACATCTTTTGCAAATCGGCCTGAGGGGTTATCAGCTCGGCCTCGGTGGGCATGTCTGGGCCTTTAACAAAGGCCATTAAATCCGGTACTGTGGCCTTCGGGTAATCGAGTATATGCACCGCTGCAGCGCAGAGTTCGCGCAGGTTGTGCGGCGGTATATCGGTGGCCATACCAACGGCGATACCGGTGGTACCATTGAGTAAGATATTAGGTACGCGCGCGGGCAGAACTTCGGGTTCTTCTAAAGTGCCATCAAAATTGGGCAGCCAATTGACAGTGCCCTGACCCAACTCACTCAGCAGTGCCTCAGAATATTTAGTCAAACGCGATTCGGTGTAACGCATGGCAGCAAAGGATTTGGGGTCATCGGGTGCGCCCCAGTTGCCCTGTCCATCAACCAGCGGATAGCGGTAACTAAACGGCTGTGCCATTAATACCATGGCTTCATAAGAGGCGGAATCGCCGTGCGGGTGATATTTACCGATAACATCACCGACGGTACGCGCCGACTTTTTAAATTTAGCGGTACTCTTTAAACCCAGCTCACTCATAGCGAATACAATGCGGCGCTGCACAGGTTTTAAGCCATCGCCGATATGCGGCAGAGCGCGATCGAGAATAACGTACATGGAATAATCCAGATAGGCCTTCTCGGAATAATCTTTCAGTGAGATGCGCTCATCAGCATCTTGCAGGACGGGAGGATTGAGAACCTCAGACATACGACTTCCTATTTAAAAGCGCCCTAACAGCGACTTTTGAATGTTTTTTATAGATATTTAGGCTTATATCAGATATTCGCTTAAATCTCTAGGCTAACGGCCGTCACCTGGTGGTCGGTTAGGGCCAGCTCAGGCACACAGAGCCTCACTTGACTCGCCTCAACACCGCCCTTTAATAGTAGGCTTTTAATCCATACCTCGCGCTTTTTAGCCAATACTTTAGAACTGCACGCTGCTCAGGAAAAGCTTCAATAGCCGCTTCTTGCTGGGCGTCGCTACCATAGCGGAGCATCCAGTCACTACCATTGGCGACAGGAAAAATCATCAGGCTCAATTGCTGACAGATACGCAAAAGCTGAGACAATGCAGAGAGACACTCAGGATCTTTGCCGACGCTTTCGCCAGCGCTAAAGGTCAGTGAATCCAAGCGCATCTTAGTCGCTTCACCTACCACGAGCTGAGCATGGTCGGTCGCGCGCTCGACAAGCATAAAGGCTTTAGCCATTTTATGACTAATAGTGTGGCAATGGCGACAGGATATAAGCGGCACAGATAAAGATTTTATAGGTGAAGCGCCAATGAAGCGCCATTTTTCGCAAATCCTTTAGTATCAATATTCCCATCAAGGCGCTGAAACAAGCCAGCAACAATGGATCGCTTCGCTCGTTGGGTTGAGTAAAAGCAGAGTTGAAATAGCTCGCCCCCCAAACTGCGTTTAGGACACTTCAGTGACCTTAGCGCCCTATGCGACTGCTACATTTGTCGGCTCGCCCTCGGTGCGGGCAATAATAGCGGCGCCCGAGGCATCACTAAAGACATTCACTGCTGTTCGAATCATATCGAGAATACGGTCGGTTACCAGCAATAGGCCTAAGCCCTCGAGAGGCAGACCAATCACTCCCAGAATAACGGTAATGGCCACCAAGCTCGCCGCTGGGATACCGGCCACACCAATTGATGTTAACAATGCCACCAGTACGATTGTGAACTGCTGCACAATACTAAGATCTAGCCCGTAGGCCTGGGCAATAAACATCGCCGCTACGCACTCATACAAAGCGGTGCCGTCCATATTAATAGTCGCGCCAAGTGGCAGAACAAAACTGCCGACATCATTGGAAACACCCACTTCATTTTCAACCGTTTTTAGGGTCAATGGCAAAGTTGCTGAGCTGGACGCAGTAGAAAATGCCGTTAGCATTACCGGCGACATTGCCTGCAAAAAACGCTTGGGATTGATACCGCCGACAAAACGCAATAACAGCGGCAGGGCGATAAAAGCGTGTACCAACAGTGCGATTAAAACCGCGAAAAAGAATTTAAGTAGCGGCATAAAAGCCGAAAAACCTGTTGCAGCAACAGTTTTGGCAACCAAACCAAACACACCGATAGGGGCGAAACGCATCACCCACATAGTAATTAACATACTTACATCGAACACGCCCTGCCAGAATGTTTTCAACATTTGGCCGCGCTCATCATCAATGCGAGTCATAAAAAAACCGAATAGCAGGCAGAAAAAAATCAACCCCAACATCTGTCCCTCAGCGGCAGCCGCCACAACATTGGTGGGCACCATACGCAGAAAGACATCGCTAATGTCGCTGGCACCGCGGCCTTCGACCTTGGCCAACACTGAATCAAGCTGACCCTCACTAACACTGAGATTTAAGCTTTTGCCCGCGGCTTCGCCATCGATGATACCCGGCTGAATCAAATTCACCGTGGTCAAACCAATTAAGATCGCCAGCAAACTGCTGCAAGCGTAAAACAAAATCGTTTTGCCACCCAGACGACCGAGATTGGCGCTGCCACCAATACCGGCGATACCGGAAATAATCGAGGAGGTGATTAGCGGAATAATGATCATCTTCAGGGCGTTGAGAAATAGCGCACCGACAAAAGCGTAGCTGGCGTACAGGCTCACACCCAGCACACTAGTATCTTTACCCGAGAGCAAACCCGCTGCAACGGCCAAAATGATGGCAATTAAGATCTGCCAGTGCAGGGCTATTTTTTTCATCTCAATTAATCTCTTATTATGAGTTTAGAGCTTGCGATTCAAGTACAGCGCTTCTACTTTATCGCGCGCCCAAGGCGTGCGGCGCAAAAACTTAAGGCTGGATTTAATACTCGGATCACTGCTAAAACAGCGGATATCGATGCGATAAGCCAAACCATCCCAACCGTAGTCATCGACCAGCTCAGTAAGCAGCCGTTCTAAAGTAATACCGTGTAAAAGGTCATTGGGCTGTTCTTGGCTCATAGTATTTATCTCTCACAGGCTGAGATCAGCCTTCTTCTGCTTCTCGAATACGCTCTTTACGCTCTTCTTCTTCCGCAAAAGCAGCTTTGATCTCTTCCAGTACGCCGTCGACATCGGCCAGATCGGAGCTGTCTTCAAACTCACCGGTCAGTTCCAGATCAGGGTCAAGGGCAGCATCTTCAAATAGCGCCCAGATTTCGTCGGCATAGCGAGTCTTAAGCAGGTCGGGAGCATACTGACCGTAGTAGTGGGTCATATTAGCCACATCGCGCTCTAACATCGCGTATGCGTTGTTATTGGCCGCTGCATCTACCGCTTGCGGCAGGTCAATAATCACTGGACCGTAATCATCAACCAGCACGTTAAACTCGGACAAATCGCCATGTATCAAACCGGTACAGAGCATACGCATAACGTATACCATTACCACATAGTGGTCATCGCGAGCCTGTTCGGCGGTCATGGATACGTCATTTAAGCGAGGCGCTACACGGCCCTCGTCATCGCAAACCAGCTCCATCAACAGCACGCCGTCGAAACAACCATAGGGCTTGGGGACTCGCACCCCTGCTGCGGCAAGTTTATAGAGCGCATCGACCTCGGCATTCTGCCAAACATCTTCCTGCTCTTTACGGCCAAACTTGGAGCCTTTTTCCATGGCGCGAGCACGACGGCTATTGCGCACCTTGCGGCCCTCGCGATATTGCACCGCTTTTTTAAAGCTCCGTTTAGCGGCCTCTTTATAAACTTTAGCGCAGCGAATCTCGTTTCCGCAGCGCACAACAAAGACTTCAGCTTCTTTGCCACTCATTAATGGGCGCAGAACTTCATCGACTAAACCGTCTTCTATGAGAGGTAGTATTCTTTTGGGCGTTTTCATGGCGCAGATATTAACACAAACCTTGACCCGCTACGCAATCCTCAACTGACACCCATCTAGTAGTGCAACATTTCAATGACGCAATGGGCAATGAGAATGAGCAAGGCGCAACGAAGTTAACCTAGCAAGTAAGACCCAATAGTTAACGCTACCCCTAAGATATATGCCTTCGCTATGCGAATACATACTATTGAGCCATTAAAATACATTAAAAAAAACCCCGCACTCTGAAAACACAGTGCGGGGCTTTAGTTATGCGCTGAATATTCGCTATTAAAGCTGTGCCAGCACCTTATTTTCCTCTGGTGACTTTGGGCGCACTGCACTCTTGCTGGACACTAGATCATCAGCCACAAGCTTATCGAGCATTTTCTGGGTGACCAGAACAATGCCTTCAGCACTGACATGAAAACGTTCAGCATCGTGCTCAGCGTCTTCACCAATTACCAAACCCTCTGGCAGGTCGCACATAGCATCGACAATAACCCGTTTCATGCGGCAGTGACGGCCAATGTTACAGTTAGGCAGAATTACTGATTCTTCGAGATGGCAGAATGAATTAACTCGCACGTTATTGAACAAAATAGTCTGCTCAATAGTGGCACCGGACACGATACAACCAGCCGACACTACTGAATTCAAAGCAGTGCCGATACGCTCTTCGCGGTTGTAGTTGAACTTGGCCGCTGGGCGCTGATAATGAGCGGTGCGAATCGGCCAGCGCTCGTCATACAAATCCAGTTTTGGAATCAGACGAGTCAAATCCATATTGGCTTCCCAATAGGCCGCCAAGGTACCCACATCCCGCCAATAAGGCTCATCGTGATTAATATTAGGTATGCAGCTATCGCTAAAATGGTGCGCAACAATCTTATGTTTGCCTACACTAGAAGGAATAATATCCTTGCCGAAGTCGTGCGTAGAACCCGAATCCATGTGGTCTTTGACCAAGTCTTCACGCAGCATATCGGCATTAAAAATATAGATACCCATGCTGGCCAAACTGCGACCGGGCTTGCCTGGCATTTCTGGCGGATTGCTCGGCTTTTCAACAAAAGCGGTAATGTTGCTGTCAACATCAGCGGCCATCACACCAAATTCACGCGCGGTGGAGGAATCGACCTCAATACAGCCAACGGTAATCTGCGCCTCTGATTCAATGTGCTGCTTCAGCATCAAAGAATAGTCTTGCTTATAAACATGGTCACCGGCCAACACCAAAATATACTTAGGGTCGACACCACCGATAATCGACAAGTTTTGATAAACCGCATCGGCCGTACCTTCGTACCAGCTCTCCTCATCGGTCTGTTGCTGCGCTGGCCAAAGTTCAATGAACTCGTGAAAGTCAGAGCGCAGAAAATTCCAGCCGCGCTGCACATGCTGATTCAAGGTGTGCGAGCGATACTGGGTGGCTACACCAATGCGACGGATACCCGAATTAACACAGTTGGAGAGAGGAAAATCAATAATCTTGAATTTACCGGCAATGGGCACAGCAGGCTTAGACCGGTCATCGGTAAGCTGCTTCAAACGGCTGCCGCGACCACCGGCTAAAATAATAGCGAGCGTTTGATTGAGTGCGGTATTTAAATCGAGTCTACCTAATTCTTCTTCTTTCATTATCTTTCCCTGTAATACGACTAACTGACGTCACCTTGCCATCATTAAATAGCTCGGCAGCGGCTTAAAAATTCTGTAGCGCGATTTTATTGTCAACAAGCTGTAATATCACTGTCAACTCGCACCGAGTCAATGACGTTAATAACGTCTTATTCACATACTAAGATAGCGCAGTTTTCTTTATATGGAAATCACCAACATGAAAGTTCTTTTCGTCGCTTCCGAAGCCTACCCCCTAATTAAAACCGGAGGCCTCGCCGATGTAGCGGGAACGCTGCCTATTGCTCTAAAAAAGAGCGACATTGACGTGCGCTTGCTACTTCCGAACTACTCCATACCGGGCACTACCACCGACAGCTTTATCAGCAGCCAACTGCACAATCTTAATACTGTATGCACGCTAGGCAATCCTTTTGGCTTCGGAGAGATTACGTTGCTAGCCGGTAACACCGATGACGGCTTAGATATATGGCTGCTAGATTGCCCTGAACTTTACAGCAGTCCAAATGACATTAAATCGGGCCCATATTTAGATTCCTCTGGTCGCGACCATGACAACAACCACCAGCGCTTTGCGGTCTTATCTTGGGCCGGCGCCACCTTAGGTCTGCACGGTAAGTTGCTAGGTTGGCAAGCCGATTTGGTACATGCCCACGACTGGCAGGCCGGACTTATTCCTGCCTATTTTAAAACCTGGCAACAACGGTGTCCGCCGGTGGTATTTACCATTCACAACCTGATGTACAGCGGTGTTTTTAAAGGTGAGAAATACGCCGAACTGGGACTTTCATCCGAACTCTATAATGTTGATGGGCTCGAATACTACCGTGATTTTTCAACCTTAAAAGCAGCACTGCAATACGCCGATGCGATCACCACCGTTAGCCCAACCTACGCCGAGGAGATACAAACGACTGAATTTGGTTGTGGCTTGGAAGGGCTGCTGCAAAAACACAAACATAAGTTGAGCGGCATTCTAAACGGCGTCGATTACACTATCTGGAACCCAGAATCTGACCGTGCCATCGCCAAGAATTACAGCGCTCGCAATACTGGCGCTAAAAATGACAACCGCAGCGCACTACTTAAGCATAATAATTTACCGCTACAAAATGATGCGCCGGTATTTGGTATTGTCAGTCGACTAACCAGCCAAAAAGGCTTGGATCTAGTTATTGACGCTCTGCCGTCAATACTTGAACGCGGCGCGCAATTGGTTGTGCTTGGCAGTGGCGACAAAGCTCTAGAAGCTCAATACCTAGAATTAGCTCAGCGCCACCCTCAGCAAATTGCAGTCACTATCGGCTACGATGAAAACTATTCACACCTGCTACAAGCGGGCTGCGACAGTTTGTTAATTCCATCTCGTTTCGAGCCCTGCGGACTGACTCAACTTTATGCATTGAAATATGGCACTCTGCCCTTGGTCCGTCACACTGGAGGTTTGGCCGATAGTGTCAGCGAAGGTATGGATGGAAAACTGCAAACAGGCTTTGTATTCGGCAACGCCAACGCAGAAGAACTCGCGGCCGCCATGCACCGTGCCGCAGACGTTTACAGTGATAAAAAGCAGTGGCAACAACTGCAAAGTAACGCTATGAAAATGGACTTTAGTTGGGATAATGCAGCAGAGGATTACATAGCGCTTTACCATGAGGTTATTGCTAAGCGCTAACAAACTCTCTTGCTACTGTCGGTAATGTATACCTGCAGGCTACTTGTTCCAGACAAAATTTAATGACCTAAGTCCATTTAAGTAGCGTAGCTTACACGCCTGAAGTTACGCTACACCAACCAAGTACAGGCGATATTGGCTGGTTTGTGCGGGCGAATGTGTCCACGCAACACGCTCAAAAGAACTTAGTTACTAGCAATAGCGCCAAGCTACTCCAGCAAACCACCAAAACAGCAATATCAATTTTCTTGCGCCGCTCGCTGCGCGAGCCTGAGTCTTTGACTGTGCTACTTTTGCCTCGAATATTAAAAGAATCACAAGCGGGGCAGCGCCCAGCATGAAATTTTTTTGATCCTTTATTACCGCAATCTAAACAGCGCCAGCCCATCAGCCCCTCCGTTACTAACATTTGCATCAACAAGACCCACAAGACGCTAAGCCATTAAAACGCCTTTAAGCCTTTTTTTTCAAAAACCAATTTAAGGCTGCTAAAGACATAGATGCCAAGGCTATACCGCAGCCATTGGCCAACACATCTAGCAGCGAAAAGGTCCGCCCAACCCATGCCTGTAAAATTTCAACAACTAAAGAATAGGTTAACAGCGCAGCCGCTGCGATTAAAACTGGACCTTGTAGCCGCAAAGCTAACTGCAATGAAATATAGAGCCCGCCCCAACCAATAAGATGTAACGGCTTGTCCCATAAAGTTTCTGCAATAGTACCCTCTAAAGTCATAAGGGAAAGATAGGTAGCCGCGGCGAGCCATAACAGAAACTGCAGGCGCAACAAGTACGAGAGTGCAGCCCCGTTAAAACTCATAACCTAGGCCTACGGTCATGCGAGTGTCGTCCTGCTCGGGTAACACACCCGCCTCATCACGCTGAGGCTTTTCAGTTCTATCCCAGATAAAATAAATATTAAAATCCAGAGCGTCAGTCAGCTCGTATTCCATACCGATTCTTGAATGATGTTTATAGCGGCCAGATTCATCATTAGTTAGTTGAATATTGTAGAGCGCTTTAATATCTATCACTTTGCTGAGTTCATAGTCCCATAGCGTTTCAAACATAAACAAGCCCGAACCTTCGGGATTATTTTCACCTTCGCTGACACTCACAAAGCGGCTGTACTGGTAACCTGGCCCTGCAGTCACACCCCAAGTGGTTTTCGAGCTATCGATTAAGTGGTAACCCACACCCATACCGACAGTCACTCGATCAGAGATATTTTGAATTTTATCGCGATAATATTCGCCATAAACCGGTCGCCAGAAAAGCTTTTGTGTAATGAAGACATCGTAACTAGAGCTAATACGATGACTATTTTCTGTCTCGATGTTATCGACCCGGCGCAAGGTCGCTAAATAATTAAATTTAAACTGACTGGCATTGGTGCGGCGTTTAATATCAATATGACTATCAAAGATATTTTCTAGGCTATTGCCGCGTTTAAAGTTACCACCGAGGACTACCTCAGCGCTCCAATAACTCGATCCTTGGGTACCACCGGCGGCCATTGACATAATACCCTTGGCATCATAACTCTCAACATCGACACCATTAAAGCTGACTTGCCCATCTCGCATCAACACTTTGCCAATGCCTTGACTGCCATTATTAAAACGTACGCTCAACACCTGGGCCGAACGTATTTCAGCAACATCATCCCAATCTAGATGCAACAGACCGAGATTATCGCTGTCAAATTCGAGTTCGGAATCGTACAGAACTTTTAGCTCACCCTTAAGCCACTCGCCGGAGGTCAATTTAACCCAGTCGAACTTTGCTGGTAAAGGCTCGTCATCCCATTTTGGTTGCGCTAACACAGCACAAGAAAAAACACACAACAGGAAGAACTGCAGTGCGGTTAAACGATTTAAAAGCATGTAGATTATTCCTTACTACGGTCGTCGATACCTTCAAGCATATGCCCTAATTTACCTTTTTTAGTTTCAAGGTACTTAGTATTGTGCGGATTACGACCAGTTTCATGGGCTATGCGTTCAGCAATTGGGATGCCCATATCTTGTAATGCTTGAATTTTTTTAGGGTTATTAGTCATTAATTTTAATGTACCAATACCCAGATGTTCGAACATGGGCTTAAGTATAGAATAATCTCGCATGTCGGCACCAAAGCCTAACTGCTCATTGGCCTCGACAGTATCGGCACCACAGTCCTGCAGTTTATAGGCTTTAATTTTGTTGAGCAGACCAATACCACGGCCTTCCTGGCGCAGATAAAAAATAGCGCCGCGACCAGCCTGTGCAACTTTGTGCATGGCCGCTTGCAGCTGAGGACCGCAGTCGCAGCGCAGACTAAACAATGCATCGCCGGTTAGGCACTCGGAGTGGATACGCGCCAACAATGGATCCTCAGCGTGCAAATCACCCATAGACAACACCAAGTGCTCCTTATCATTATCGCTGTCCTCGAAGCCATGCATTTCGAAGATACCCCAAGGTGTGGGCAACTTAGAGGACTCAACATAACGGATCGGCATAATGATATTCAACTTAGTAAAACAGGGTTTGCAAAGAAGCGTAGGGGCAGCTCAGATTGAGCTAAAACTGATTATACTCGCGTTCAGACACTTATGGCTAAAACTGAGCCTTAACTGTACTACCGTTACCCTGTGTCACCGGGTAAATACAGACTGCCACATAGCACGAACTACGACAGTTCAAAGCTTTGACTGTAACACCATAACACCCTCATCACGCCACATATTGACACGACTCAAGTAGCTGTTTCCCAGTAATATAATAGTGGGAGAGTCGCCCACTATTATCGTGGCGGCGACATGATTAATCCGCACGCTACCCACAGTGACACTGTCGAGCATAACGTCGAAAGAATCCGCTATGCCATTAGCAGTAGCAACGCTAGTCTTGCGGCCAGCGCGATAATTTATACCTAACTGCTGCGCCATTTGCATATTCATCGCCACCGACGTAGCGCCGGTATCAAGCATTACCTGCACGGGGCGGTTATTAATACGCGCCGGGGTGACATAGTGGCCGCCATGACCACTGGCGAGGCGCACTTCAGCTGCCGATGTCTTTTTATAGGTGCCGCCGATACGATTCGAGAGGGTTAAAAAATGACGTTCACCATCAATCTCTAACAGTGCGCCCTTGGTGTCGGCTGCAATTAGCAATACGCCCTCGGGACTGGTCTTGCCCACTTTTAAAAGACGTTGCTGACCATCAATCAGCAACACCGCGCTGCCGCCAATCAAACCTTTAACCTGTACAGAAGGCGCGGCCTGAAGCCCTGCAGACAATAAAAAAATATTCAGCAAAAAAAATATTCGCAACATTTAGTCGCCCTTTGTTTAAAAAACAGGGACAGTAAATATACCCGCTTGAAAATACCAAGCTAGCGCCTGTACCCCAATACCAGCATAAACTGCCGCCAGCACATCATCCAGCATAATGCCCATGCCACCGTGAATTTTTTCATCCACTGGACCTATAGGCCAAGGCTTAAATATATCAAAAACACGAAATAACACAAAACCCAGTAAAATCCACAGCCAGCCCTTGGGGGCTAACAACATGGTTAGCCAATAGCCGACCATCTCATCCCAGACAATGCCTCCGTGATCGTGCACACCGAGATCTTTGCTGGAGCGATCGCAAAACCATACCCCAATAGCGTAGGTCAGCAGTACAAAGGGTAAATAAAACCACAGTGACCAATCCTGAATCAACACATAAATGGGTACCGCGGCCAATGTGCCAAAGGTGCCCGGCGCCTTAGGTGCGAGACCAGAACCAAAGCCGAAAGCCCAAAAATGGGTTGGATGGCTAAACAACTGTTTAAAGGTGGGAGTATTGATTGAGCTCATAATACTTTTCTTAGATTAAGCGGTTAAAAATGATTGTAACCTGTTGCGGATAAATTAACTTCGACCCCCTCACTGCGGCATATCACGCCGCTACCCGAAACTATCTCGCCGACAATCGTCGCCTGCAGCTGGCCGCTATCAATAAGTGTCTGCAAAGCAAGCTGCTTGGCTGGCGGTAAGGTAAAACAGAGTTGATAGTCATCCCCACCGGCCAATGCCCAAGTATTGGCTTGCATAACGCTAACATTGGCGCGCATCGCACTCGATAGCGGCAAGCGTTCGATATCAACTATAGCGCCGACATTACTGCACTCACAAATATGCCCTAAATCGGCAATAAGACCATCGGAGATGTCCAGCGCCGCGGAGGCCACGCCAAGTAACAGCTGCCCTTCAACTAATTGTGGTCTCGGCCTATAAAAACGGTCCAGTAAATACTCACGAGCATCCTCACCCGGCCACAACTTATCTTGAATAACCGCCAACGCCGCGGCGCCATCGCCTAGACAACCCGTGACACAGACTAGGTCACCTATACGAGCGCCCGAGCGCCGCAAGGCATTTTTACTGTCGACCGCGCCGTGAACTTGAAGAGTCATACTCAATGGGCCGCGGGTCGTATCACCACCGACCAACACACAATTAAATTCATCGGCGGCGGCAAACAAACCAACACTGAAATTTTCTAACCAATCAGGGTTAGGCTCCGGTAGTGTCAGCCCTAGGGTAAACCACAGCGGCTCGGCGCCCATAGCGGCAAGATCACTCAAGTTTACGCGCAGGGCACGCTCAGCAATCAGCCGAGAGCTGGCATCGGCAGGAAAATGTACGCCGGCCACCAGAGTATCCATCGACACCGCCAAATGCTTGCCCGCTGGTACATCCAACAGCGCACAGTCGTCGCCAATTCCCAGCTCCACGCCTGCGCTAGACGCGCTGCGTTCAAAATAACATTTAATTAAATCGAACTCACCGATGGCCATTCACAAGAACCTTTTTTTTAATACAAAAATACCCGGCGGAACCGGGTATTTAATAGGTGCTAAGAAGCTCCTTATTAACGCTTTCGATCAGCAGCAACTTCAACTTTACGTGTAACCGCAGCAGTGCCATCGAGTACGCCATTGATGAATTTATGCGCGTCGGTAGCGCCAAATTTTTTCGCCAGCGTCACAGATTCGTTAATCACCACTTTGTAGGGTACATCCAGACGATACTTAAGTTCATAAGTGGACATACGCAGCAGCGCCATGGTGATCGGGTCCAGTTCTGCGATCGAACGCTCCTGCAAATGCGGACCAAACAAGGCTTCAATAGCACCCAAGTTCTTGGCCGTATTGTGCAACAGTTCGTGAAAGTATCCGACATCGACCTTGCTCATGTCATTGTCATTTTTGTATTCAGCTTCAATTACATTGAGACTGGCACCGGCCATATGCCACTGGTACAGCGACTGCATAGCGTAGTGGCGAGCCTTGCGGCGCATTGCGGGGGATACGTTCATTGTTTAATCTCGATTTCGATTTCAATTGCTAGTACCGCTTTCCAAAAGAAAAAGCGATGGCATCTTGCCGTGAACAAGAAGATGGAGAGTGCAGAATCTGAGTGTATATATAATACACAGTGATTCGAGCACCGCATCGCCGAAGCTCACAGGCACAGGACACGCTTATACCTTGGAAAAGAGGGACACCATTTCTAGAGCGGTATGCGCAGCTTCACAGCCTTTGTTGCCGGCCTTGGTGCCGGAGCGTTCAATAGCCTGCTCGATAGAATCAACAGTCAACACCCCGAAGGTTACTGGAATGCCGGAATCCATAGACACTTGCGCCAAGCCTTTGGTGCACTCGCCCGCCACATATTCAAAGTGCGGAGTACCGCCGCGAATTACCGCACCGAGAGCGATAATGGCATCAAATTTTTTGGTCGAGGCGATCTTTTGCGCCACCAGCGGGAATTCAAATGCGCCAGGTGCATAATAAATGGTGATGTCTTCATCTTTTACACCTTGACGACGCAAAGTGTCGAGAGCGCCATCTTTGAGCGCCTCAACTACAAAGCTGTTCCAGCGACTAACGATCAGCGCGTACTTGCCAGAGGTATTAACGAAATCGCCTTCAATTACTGTGTAGTTAGACATGCTTAGCTCTCGATTCTATAAATTTATAATTTCCGCGAGACGCGGGTAATATTGTGGGTTTTGCCTCTCGCCTTTGCGTTCTTAGTCTTCGCAAATAACGTGTTCGACCACTTCCAGATCGAAACCCGACAGGGCCGAGAACTTCATCGGCGCCGACATCAGCTTCATCTTTTTAACGCCCAGATCTTTAAGGATCTGCGAGCCAGTACCAACTTGTTTGTACACAGCATCTTGGCTCGGGCGCCTCTTCTTACCGCTCAGCATCCAATCGATACTCTCTTCAATTTCCGTACTGCTTTGACCGTGGCAAATTAGCACTACTATACCTGCGCCCTCGTCATTGACCTTTTTCAACGCACTGCGGTAAGTCCAAGACTTGCCTCCGGCGGATTCAGGACGCTCCAGCGCCAGCAAATCACGAGCACTGTCGAGTACATGCACACGCACCAGCGTGGCATCCTCGTTCTTAACGATACCGCGGCTAATCACAAAGTGCAGCCCACCACGGGCTTCATCACGGTAGGTACGCAGCTCAAAGGGGCCAAATTCGGTTTCAACGCTGCGCTGATTGATACACACCACGGTTTTCTCTTTTACCGAGCGGTAGTGAATCATATCGGCGATGGTGCCAATTTTCAGATCGTGCTCGCGAGCAAAAACTTCCAGATCGGGACGGCGCGCCATAGTACCGTCTTCGTTCATAATTTCAACAATCGCAGCGGAGGCATCAAAGCCCGCTAGACGCGCCAAGTCGCAGCCGGCTTCGGTGTGACCGGCGCGGCTCAAAACACCACCGGGCTGAGCCATCAGCGGAAAAATGTGCCCTGGCTGCACTATATCGCGAGCCTCAACATCGCGCCCTACAGCTGTGCGAATGGTGCGAGCACGGTCGGCGGCACTAATACCCGTGGTCACACCCTCGGCCGCTTCAATAGAGACGGTAAAGTTAGTTGAATGAGCGGCGTTATTGTCCGATACCATCAGCGGAAGCTCCAACAGCTTGCAGCGTTCCTCGCTCAGGGTCAGGCAGATCAAACCGCGGGCATGGGTAGCCATAAAGTTGATGTCTTCGGGGCGCACCTGCTCGGCCGCCATAATCAGATCACCTTCATTCTCGCGATCCTCATCGTCCATCAGCACAACCATTTTGCCCTGACGGATGTCATCGATTAGCTCTTCGATGGTGTTTAGCTTCATCTCGGTCATCAACTTTATCTCTTATTCTGACACGCTAGGGCAGTGCCCTAGCTCATTTTTACTTTAAATTAACCAAACCCATGTTCGGCTAAAAACTCCACAGTCATTCCTGACTTAGCGGGCTCCGCCGCCTTGTCACCTAATAGTAGACGCTCCAGATAACGGGCGATTAAATCGACTTCCAGGTTCACCTTAGAGCCACAGGAATAATCACACATTACGGTGTTAGCGATAGTGTGAGGCACAATATTCAGTTCAAACTCGGCGCCATCAATAGCATTGACCGTCAGACTAGTACCGTCGATGGTAATCGAGCCTTTATGGGCGATATACTTTGCCAACGCTTTGGGCGCGCGAATACGAAAGCGCTCAGAGCGCGCATCTTTGCAGCGCGATACCACTTCGCCAACAGCGTCGACATGGCCCGAGACCATATGACCGCCGAGGCGAGTCTGCGGTGTCAGCGATTTTTCCAAATTGATGCGCATACCAATCTTCCACTCACGCAGAGTAGTGTTGTCTAAAGTTTCCACCGACACATCAGCCCAATAGCCGTCGCCCGGCAGATTAACCACCGTTAAACAGACACCATTGGTAGCGATAGAGTCGCCCAGATGCACATCCAACAAATCCAAATCATTGGTTTTTATCCGCAGACGCAAGTCGCCATTTTTAGGCTCGACGGCCACTAAAGTACCAACGGCTTCAATAATTCCAGTAAACATTTTTTATGCCTCCTTATCCGGCACAGCGGTAATTTTCCAGTCGTCGCCTACAGCTCTGACATCGGTGATTTTCAACTCTAACTTGCCCGCCATGGTATCCAGCGGTAGTTCAAACAGAGGTCTGGCAGCACTGCCCATCAGTGTCGCTGCTAAATATACGACCAGCTCATCAACTAGTCCACGGCGCATAAAGCCGCCACTCAAAGTAGCACCCGCTTCCAGCAACACTTCATTGCATTCGCGTTTAGCCAACTCTTTAAGCAGGGCGAGCAAATCCACACGACCCTCGTGCAGACCTTTGCCCGGCAGCGACAAGAGCTCGACCCGATCCGGCCACCCCTCACACAAAGCCGCATCGGCATTGTTGTGCACCAGCAGAATTCGACCACCGCCCTGCAAGATCAAGGATTTTTGCGGCAGGCGCAGACTAGAATCGACAATCACTCGCAGCGGCTGTTTAGCGGCGGCAAGCTTGGCTTCTTCTGCCGCTAAACCGAGCTCCGCTGCGCGCACAGTGTACTGTGGATGGTCGAACAAAATGGTATCGACACCGGTAATCAGAGCACAACTGCGGGCACGCAAGCGCTGCACATCGGCGCGCGCCTTAGGATTGGTAATCCACTTACTCTCACCCGAGGCCATAGCCGTGCGTCCATCTAAACTCATGGCCGATTTACTGGTCACGCGCGGCAAGCCACTCTGCATGCGATGAATAAAACCTCGATTTAAAGCGCGTGCCGACTCCTCCATTAAAGCGCCAGAAACTTCTATACCGGCCGCATCGAGCAAATCCAAACCGCGACCCGCTACCAGCGGATTCGGGTCTTCCATGCCGTACACTACCCGTTCAATACCCGCATCGATTAACGCCTGCGCACAGGGACCAGTTTTCCCAGTGTGACTACAGGGTTCTAATGTCACATAAGCCGTGGCACCTTTAGCGCCAGTACCCGCGGCAGCCAAGGCATTTACTTCGGCGTGACCTTCACCTGCGCGCAGATGCCAACCTTCGCCGACAACCTTATCGGCTTTGACCAACACGCAACCCACCAAAGGATTGGGCATAGTCGTGTACAAGCCACGTTCGGCCAAGCGCAGGGCACGAGCCATATATTGGTTGTCATCGGATCTGGGTAAAGTAAACATCAACTGCTCTCTATTAAATGTCTGGCTGGCGTTCAAGCTTGTCAATCTCTGCCCTGAATTCATCGAGATCCTGAAAACTGCGGTACACAGAAGCAAAACGCACGTAAGCGACCTCGTCGAGCAAGCGCAGCTGTTCCATCACGGTTTCACCCACCAGCAGCGATTTCACTTCGCGCTCGCCAGTGGCCTGAAGCTTGCGCTTAATGTGGGCAATGGCCGCTTCAATTTTATCGAGACTAACGGGGCGTTTCTCCAGCGAACGGGTCAAACCGGCACGTAACTTCTCCTCGTTAAAGGGCTCGCGGGTACCGTCCTGCTTAATCAGCGCCGGCATCAGCAGCTCAGCCATCTCATAAGTGGTAAAGCGCTCGTTGCACACCGTACACTGACGCCGACGTCGCACCTGCTCGCCCTCGGCGACTAGACGCGAATCTATAACTTTAGTTTCATCAGTGCTGCAGAAGGGGCAGTGCATGAAAGGCGCGCTCCAAGCTTAAAATACTCGGCATTTTAGCATAATTCGAACGCCGTTAGCACCAGAGCAACCACTTAGTGGAATGCAAATACTTACCAAGGGCTTATAAAAATGTGCCATGCGCAATAATACCAATAATTAAACAACCCAAATGATGCATAATATGAGTAAGTATCACTGCCGGCTCACTAACACCAATAAAGGATAATCGGGACATGGCAGACGTTATATACATAGAAATAGACGGCCAGATTTGGAAGCTGTTTGCCAATGGCAAAATGTCTCCCCTGCAGACGGGAGAAATCATCCCCGATAACGTGGAGATTATAAGCCTCAAAGATTTCAACGCTGGTGATATTGCTGCGCAGTTACCCGACCTTTCTCTGAGTAACAGCCCGCTGGCGAGTAATTCCCTGGCGAGTATCGGCAACAGCAATAGCAGCAGTGCAGATAGCAGCGGTAGCACTTTGGTGAATATCTTCAGCCCTATCAGCCGAACTGGTGACGAGGGTCTCGCCACTGCCGGCTTCCAAACCTATGGCCTACCCGACACCCCCACTGCCACAACGCAATATTCCGACAGCCCCGTCGGCAGATTAGACCCCGACGCTAGCGTTAGTATTGCTATCGATGACGACGACAACTTAATTGACAACTTCGTCAACCGATTTGAAAACCCCGGCGTAAGCTTCAGCGGCACCACCGCCAATCTTGCTGATAGCTGGCTCATCGAGATAGTGCTAACCGACAGCCAAGGACAAACCTTTAGCGCCCAAAGCAATACTTTTAACAATGCCTGGTCGCTACCTAGCGAAAACTTGTCTGCACTAGCCGAAGGCGCCTTTAGCGCCACCGCCACCGCCCGCGACATCTATGGAAACTTTGTCACGAGCAGCAGCAGTAGTGTGAAAGACACTCTCGCCCAAGGCGTTGACATTGCGATCGATACCGGCGCGGACACTGTGGTCGATCTATTTGAAGCTCCTGCCGCAAAACTTTATGGACAATTTGAGTATGTTCAAACCGGTGCCGAAGTACTTGTCCTCATTACCGATAATACCGGCACTCGCCTCAACTTTAACTCCAGTCTCGACGCGGATGGAAATTGGAGTATTACCGCCGACCTCAGCAACCTAGCTGAGGGAAAACTGCAACTTCATGCCGAAACTATTGATATAGCAGGCAATCCGGCCGAAATTGATAATAATATTGAGCTTGCGCTCAGCCCTCGTATCACCCTTGAAAACCCCGACACTGACGGCCAATTTGACGACGACGTTTACAACCAGTTTGAATCATCTAATCAACTCTACTTTGGCACACTGTTTAATGTCGAAGACGGACAAATCGTTACCGTCACTATTACTGACGCTTTTGGCACATTTCTGACAGCCGAAGCCACTGCTGTCAATCATACTTGGAGCGTGAACGGGATAAATACGTCAGGCCTTGCCGATGGTCCTTTAATAATTACCGCTGAGGTGAGTAACCTTGCCGGTGAACGTGTCGACGCCTCACTCAATCGCATCATCGACCAAACCGCAGCCATCGCCGCCGAGTTTGTCGATCCTACTAACGACGGTATTTACACACTTCTTGAAGCTATGCAGGCTACTCTTCGTGGCGTGGTGACCGACATTGAAGTCGGCCAGCCGGTTTATATTAGCGTCAGCG